>JBBSUB010000046.1:0-22324 GCA_038235345.1 Chitinophagales bacterium | reverse complement strand
TAAAGCCCGATAGAGTTTTTAAATTTATCCACGGGTTGAAACCCGTGGCAATTCAATTATAACCTGTTGAATAGTTGATTTTACCTAAAAACCTCTACTCACTAATGAATCTTTAATTTGGAGTTTTCCTGAAAAATCCGAAGGATTTTCCCTTTGTGCTCTTTGTGATTTCGTGGTTAAATTCTTTTTGGAAATCTTTCAGAGTTTCAGTTGAAATAGAATTAAAAAACTTAAACCTAAGACTGTTGGATTTAAAATGGATGTTTCCCGGGCTTTAGGTACTATCATAAAAACCAAATAAATTTTATCATTTTCAAACAGCGTTTAAAATGATAAAGTGCATTGTGCAGATCTTAAAACAATAACATCGTGGCAGATTTTGGGTTGAAATTTTGCAGCGTCGTCCAGGCATCGGGGTTTCCGACCAACAGACTTTTAATTATTTGATCTAAAATCGGAAAACCCCGCTGAAACACACCCTTTTTCTACAAGGGCATATATTTTATTTTAAATGAATTGCCACATGGTAAACTGTGTTTAATGGAATGGTGTTTAGGGCTTTAGCCCAAATTCCCTCTTTTCATATTTCTAAAAACTCCTTAGCATTCACTGTACCAAAACAGAACATCCATTGTACCAAAACCGAACAGTTATTTTCATTTATCAGATATAAGTCATTGATAAACAAGGGTAGAATACGTGGCTTGTTTTTATTAGTAAATTGATAGATCACAAAAATATAAACTGGTATTTTTTGGAAGTTTGCAATTCCAAAGAAGTTTGTAAACGAAGCAATAATGAAAAGAAAAAATAATGTACTTGGCTTACGCCTAACACCTCCTACCTAATACCTACAACCTTACATCAGTGTTCAATAACTATTTCAAAATCGCCTGGCGCAATCTTAAATCCCATCGCTTGTTTACCGTGTTAAACATAGCCGGGCTTGCCATTGGGTTGGCAGTTTCCGTTTTGCTGTACCTCTTTATTGTAAATGAATTGAGTTTCGATAAAATGTACAAAAATGAAAAAAACATTTATCGTGTGCTCACCGTTTCTGAAGGATATGGAATGATGGCTAATGTTCCAAATGCGGTAGGCCCTGCTATGGCTGCCGATATTCCGGAAGTAAAAATGACTGCGCGCATGATCAAGCATGGTTTTGGGACCAATGCATTTATAAAAGCGGGCAATAATGAATTTATTGAAAAAAACTATTACTCCAGCGATTCATCACTATTCCAAATATTTGATGTGGCCTTTGTTGCCGGTAATCCACTCACGGCTCTTTCCAGGCCAAACACAGTCGTTCTTTCAGAGAAAACAGCTAAAATATATTTTGGTAATGAAAATCCAATCGGGAAAAAGATTGAAGTAGACAATTATATCAACCTGGAAGTAACGGGAGTGTTTACAGATTTCCCGGATAATTCTACTTTGGATTGCAATATCATCGCTTCTTTCAATTCCAGTGGCTTTTCGGTAGCAAGTTGGGGCAATGCCAGTTTTGAAACATATTTTCTCTTAAACGATCAGGCGGATATTAAATCTGTTGAAAATAAAATGCAGCAGGTGTTGGAAAAAAATGTAGAAAAAGAGGATAGGTGGTTCTCTTTAAGCCTTCAACCTTTACGTGAAGTGCATTTATATTCTGCCGGTTATACAGATTCGTATACCAGCCGCAATGGAGATATAAAAGAAGTTAGAAACCTCTCTTTTTTAGTGGTCATAATTCTGCTGATCGCTTGTATAAATTACATGAATCTTTCAACTGCACAATCCCAGAAGAGAGCCAAAGAAGTAGCGATCAATAAAACTTTGGGAGCAACTATACGCAATCTGATTCTTCGTTTTTATACAGAAACTGCCATGCTTACTTTCCTGGCGTTATTGACAGGTATTCTCTTAGCAGTTTTGACTCTGCCGGTTTTTAATAATATCACAGGAAAAAACCTGGAACTAAGTAGTTTGTGCCACATTAATTTCCTGGCAGGCCTGTTGATTATGTGGGTTGGAATGACCCTTATTTCAGGATCCTATCCTGCTTTATATTTATCCGGATTTTCTCCCATCCTTGCATTGAAACAATCTGCATCCAAAGGAAATACTTCCGGTTTTATTCGAAAAGGATTAGTGGTCGTGCAATTTGCTTCTTCTGTTATCCTCATTTTTGGCGTGATCGTCATTTACCAGCAAATGGAATTTATCCGCAATAAAAATTTAGGTTTTCAACCAGAAAATGTTGTCATGCTTGATGCAACTGCAGCTTCTGATACTTCTCAAATAAAAACTTTATTAAACGATCTAAAAAGTCAGAGCAGTGTATTATCTGTAACAAGAGCGCAATCTTTTCCGGGCATGAGTTCAAGTGGCCGGTCGATCTACAAAAGTCCGGAAGATAAAAAAGGAATGAACCTAACAACCAATGATAGCCAGAAAGGAATTGTGGATGTTTTAAAATTGAAATTATTGGCCGGTACAGATTTACCGGCAAAGGTTCCAGGTGATACAATCGTGCATTTGATCCTCAATAAGAAAGCTGTAGACTATTTAGGATTCACTCCGGAACAAGCCATAGGAATGAAAGTAAATGCGCAATTAGGGAACAATTCCTATATCACCGGCGTGGTAGATAATTTTAATTTCGCTTCTTTACATGAACCGATGGGAGCCTATGCTTTTAATGATGCCGGCATGGAACCAAAAGATTTTTTCCTGGTTCGTTTTAAATCTTCAGATATTCCAAAAACAATGAGCGGATTTGAGAAAGCATTTCGCAAAGCTATTCCCGATACTGCTTTTGATTTCACCTTTTTGGATCAATACATGAACACTCTTTATGCTTCTGAACAAAGAATGGCCTTGGTGATCCTGATATTTTCTATCCTGGCGATCATCGTGGCTTGCCTGGGTTTATTTGGCCTGACTGCTTTTACAGCGGAACAGCGCACCAAAGAAATTGGTGTTCGTAAAGTACTGGGAGCAAGTGTTTCAGGAATTACCGTTCTTCTTTCAAAGGACTTTTTAAAACTGGTATTCATTTCCATTATAATTGCTGCTCCGGTTGCCTGGTGGGTAATGACGAAGTGGTTGCAGGATTTTGCTTACAAAATAAATATCAGTTGGTGGGTGATTGGAGTTGCTGGATTGACTGCAATAATTATTGCTTTGATTACAGTGAGTTTCCAGGCAATAAAAGCGGCGATAGCCAATCCGGTGGAGTCGTTGCGCACGGAGTGAGAGATGAGGATTAAAGGTTGAGGATTGAGGGTTGATCGGCTGGTAAATGATAAAAAATCGAAAAAAAATTAATTTCAAATTGGCTTAAAACTCTCAACTTAAGTCTGAATATTATGAATCAGAAATTATTCAAAAAATCAGTTGCATTTAAAATGGACATTCCCCCAAAAGGATGGAGTTCCAACAAATCTTTGTCGCCGGTAATGATGCAGGAAGCGTCTGCAGTTACTGCTAATTCAAGAAATTTATTGTCGTTAGAGTCGCGGCAATCGGTAATGCTTTCTGCAGGGGAAAAGAAAACATCGTTTAAAGAAATACGTTGTATTGCGTTCCATTTTTCTTCATTATTTAAAAAGTATTTATCAAATTTTTTCCTGAATAATACTTCAACCAACTCATTCATTGTTGCATTTGAGAAAGCCAACTTTCCTAATATTACAGCTCTATCCATTGCGCTGGCAGTCATTGTTCCTCCGATTAGGGAAGCACTTATTAAACTGTTTGTGTCAAAAACAAAAAGTTCATTCATCCTTCAGAATTTCCTCCAGTATTTCTTCCGTAAGCCCGCGCTCTTCCATTGTACTGCGAAGCTCATCCAAATACTGAACAAAGTCTTCTTTGGAATCAGCCAGTTCTTTTGCCAATGTAATATTCACTTGTTGAGAAACTTTGCTTCTGCGCTTTTGCGACGACAGCCGCCATTTTTTAGCAGTTGCCTCATCCACTTCAATTACAATACGTTCCATAATATTCAATTTTGTCTTAATCGAAATTTACAAATATTAAACAATGTTTAAAAACTATTTCAAAATCGCGTGGCGGAATCTTTCACGAAATAAGGGATTTACAGCGATCATATTTCGGGACTTGCTGTTGCTATGGCCAGCGCTTTACTTATTGGTATTTGGATACAAAATGAATGGAGTTTTGACAGATTTTATACCAATGGCTAATACCCACAACCTCAAACCAATCACATGCTCAAAAACTATATAAAAACCGCCTGGCGGAATCTTACCAACAATAAATTCTACAGCATCATCAATATCTGTGGTCTGGCATTTGGTTTAGCTACAGGTATCATGCTATTACTTTGGGTACAGAATGAAAAAAGTTATGATCAATTCAATAAAGATTACCAGGATATTTATCAAGTAAGTTCACAGTTTAATTCCAATGGAAAAACAGTAACCTGGACGGGAGTGCCCGGCCCTTTGTCAGTCTATGCAAAATCGATTCCACAGGTAAAATCTTTGGTAAGGATCATGGGGGAATGGGACCAGATTTTATCGAATGCCGACCGCAGCAAATTAATGGATGGGAATACCCTGGCTTTTGTAGACAGCACCTTCTTTTCTATTTTTAGTTATGAGTTGGTAAAAGGAAATATCAGCAATGCTTTACCGAATGACCATTCTGTTATTCTCACTCAAAAAATGGCTGAAAAGCTTTTTGGGAAAGAAGAGTCGATGGGAAAAATAGTGATGTATGAAAAAGAAAATTTTGAAGTAACGGGCGTTTTAAAAGATTTTCCACAAAATTCTACCCTTCAATATGATGCGATTTTTCCGATGAGTTATTATGCCAAACAATTTACATCATGGGGCGGAAATGGCGATTGGAAAACGATTGATGCAGATTTGGGAAATTATGCTTTTAACACGTATGTAAAGTTACAAGCTGTTGCTGATCCTCTACAAACCGGCACAGCTTTTTCTTCTGCCTATAAAAATGCACGTAACGGTGATAGTGAGACGCAGTTTAAATTACAAAACCTTGCCAGCATACATCTGGTATCTGCCGACGGGAATAATTCCGCCTTAAGAATGGTGCAGATATTTATGCTGGTGGCCATTTTGTTATTGCTCATCGCCGGCATTAATTATGTCAATCTTTCTACCGCACGTTCTTTAATACGCGCGAGGGAAGTAAGTATCCGCAAAATAATCGGAGCCAATAAAAGGCAACTTTTCTTCCAGTTTATTTTTGAAACAATTCTGCTCTTTTGTATTGCAACGGTATTTGCCATTGTGTTGATTTTTCTGCTGATGCCTTTGTACAATGATGTTTCAGGAAAAATGTTGCATTTTTCTCTGTCGGATGCCGGCGTGTGGAAAGTAATAGGAATTGCCATCGGCGGTACTTTAATGGCTTCCAGTATTTATCCCGCGATATTACTAACTTCTTTCAATCCGATACAAGCTATAAAAGGAAAAGTGAGTGCCGGAATCGGAACAGTTTTATTCAGAAAGTCTTTGGTTGTTTTTCAATTTGCCATTTCAGTTATTTTGATTGTGAGCACGTTAGTCATCAGCCATCAAATGCAATTTATCAGAAATAAAAACCTGGGATATGATAAGAGCTATGTTTTTTCTGTACCGCTTCCGGATGAAGTAAGTAAAAAAGCAGATGCTGTTAAAAATGAATTGAGCAAAGAAACCGGAATTCTAAATGTTTCAGTCAGCAATATTTACAATGTTTCCAATATTGGCAACTCAACTAACGATATCGAATGGCCCGGCAAAGCTGCGAATTACAGCATGAACATTACACAGGCAAATATTGATAAAGATTTTATTCCCACGATGAAAATGCAATTTTTAGAAGGTGGAAATTTCACCGGCGTGCCTGCCGATAGCACACATTATATTTTGAATGAAAAAGCGTTGAAGATGATGGATATGAAGCCACCTTATGTGGGAAAAGAAATCAGCTTTCACAATAATAAGGGAACCATTATCGGGGTATTAAAAGATTTCAATTTCAAATCATTGAAAGAAGAAATTACCCCATTGATTTTTTCATCTTATGGTTACAAAAACATTCTGTTTGTGCGCACTACTGCTAAGACTGTGCAACAGGCAATAGCTGCTACGGAAACCCAATATAAAAAGTACGCGGGCGATGCACCTTTCAGCTACAATTTTGTAGATAAGCAATTTGAGCAATTGTACCAATCCGATCAGCGCACAGGTACGCTATTCAATATCTTTGCAGGAATTGCTATTTTCATTTCCTGCCTGGGTTTGTTTGGTTTGGCAACTTACACCGCACAGGTACGAACCAAAGAAATCGGTGTAAGGAAAGTGCTTGGTGCAAGTATTCCCAATATCATAAAACTGATCAGTTCTGACTTTTTGAAATTGATTTTTATCGCCATTATTATTGCCATTCCGGTAGCCTGGTTTGGAATGAATAAATGGCTGGAAGATTATACCTACAAGGTAACTATCAGTTGGTGGATATTTTTGATTGCCGGCAGCGTGGCGATTTTAATCGCATTGATAACAGTAAGTTTCCAGGCAATAAAAGCGGCGATAGCCAATCCGGTGGAGAGTTTACGGACGGAATGATGAGCTATTAGCTTTTAGCGATTAGCATGACCTACAACCTAATACCCACAACCTAAAACCTATCACATGTTCAAAAATTATTTCAAAATCGCCTGGCGAAATCTCCGGAAAAATAAAACAACCAGTTTCATTAATCTCTTTGGATTGGCTATCGGCATGGCAGGTGTTATCCTTATTGGCACCTGGGTTCAAAATGAATTAAGCTTTGAGCAATTTCATGCTGATAATGACAACTTATATAAAGTTTGGAACCGTTCTGCCGGTCCGGGTGAAATCGGTACCTGGGATGTCACTTCCGGCCCGTTAGGAAAAGCCCTGGAAAAAGATTTTCCGGAGGTAAAAAATACCAGCAGAATATATTGGAGCACCGACCGGCTTTTTAACTATGCCGATAAAAATATCAAAGCCAAAGGAAATGAAGTGGACAAACCTTTTTTATCCATGTTTACTTTTCCGCTTTTACAAGGCGATCCCAATCATGCACTTGATGATATTCATAGTATTGTGCTCACTGAAAACCTGGCGAAAAATATTTTTGGCAAAGAGGATCCGCTAAATAAGATCGTTAAACTAGACAATAAAGAAAACTATAAGATAACCGGTGTTTTAAAAAACCTGCCAAATAATACAGAGTTTGATTTTGAATACCTGATTTCTCTAACCCCTGACGCCGGGCGGTTTTATGGCGGAGAATCCTGGGAAACAAATACTTTTTATACGTATGTACTACTTCAACCCAACACAAATATTGGTCAGTTTAATGATAAAATAAAAAAGGAAATTGTACGGTATTCTCCTGAAGCCCAGACAGAAATTTTTCTGCATCCTATGAGTAAATGGCATTTGTATTCCCGGTTTGAAAATGGAAAAGTTGCCGGTGGCAGGATAGAAATTGTCCATTTGTTGATGCTGATCGGCGGGCTTATTTTGCTGATCGCCTGCATTAATTTCATGAATTTAAGTACTGCACAAAGTCAGAAACGAGCAAAAGAAGTCGGTGTGCGCAAAGTAATTGGCGCTGGAAAAGGTGGATTAATAAGCCAGTTCTTATGTGAATCAATCCTGGTAGCTTTTATGGCCGGAGTATTAGCACTGGGCATCGTTCAACTTTTTCTTCCCTCTTTCAATCAACTTATAGAAAAATCATTGTCAATTAATTATGCAAATCCTTTATTGTGGATCAGCCTCATTGGTTTTGTCCTTTTTACTGGTTTACTTGCCGGAAGCTATCCTGCCTTTTTTCTATCATCCTTCAAACCTGTTTCTGTTTTAAAAGGATCATTCAAGGGTGCACAAAATTTATTTAACCCAAGAACAATATTAGTTGTTTTACAATTTTCAGTCGCCATTGTGTTGGTCATCTCTACCTTGGTCATTTACAAACAAATTCAATTTGTACAGAACCGCGATAATGGATATAATGTAAAAAACTTAGTGGAAGTGCCTATTGAAGGAGACGTAGAAAAGAATTACGACTTAATAAAAACGGAGCTTATTAATAGTGGTGCCGTTACGGCAATGAGTAAAACAGGATTTGGCGTTACGTTAGATGCCAGTTACGGCGCTGGCTTTAATTGGGATGGTATGGATAAGGCATTGGAAAATTTGAACTTTTCTATTTATAGATCAGGAGGGGATTTCATTAAAACGATGGGTATGAAATTAGAAATTGGTCGTGATATTGATTTTACTCATTATCCCGGTGACAGCTCATCTGTGATGATTAATGAAATGGCTGTGGAAAAGATGGGAATGAAAGATCCGGTCGGTAAAATTATCAGAAGTGGTGACAAGCCCCTGACCATTGTCGGAGTATTTAAAGATTTTATTATTGGTTCGCCTTATAAAGAAGTCCGCCCAATGCTGGTTCGGGGCTATGATAAATGGAATTTTAATACCGTCTTGCGCTTAAACGAACATAACAGCATTACAAAAAACCTGAACACCGCTCAAAATATATTTAAAAAATACAATTCTGCCTATCCGTTTACTTACCAATTTGTTGATCAGGAATATGCCCAAAAGTTTAAAGATGAGAAACAAACGGGATCATTGGCCGGCTTATTTGCCGGACTTACTATTTTCATATCCTGTCTTGGATTATTCGGGCTTGCGGCATTTATGGCAGAAAACCGTTCCAAAGAAATCGGTATTAGAAAAGTGCTTGGTGCTAATGTAACCGGAATAATAAAATTGCTTTCAAGGGAATTTGTACTACTGGTGACTATTTCAATTGGTATTGCTGTGCCTGTAGGATGGTGGGCTATGAATAAATGGTTGGAGGATTTTACTTATCGTATTAATATTGGATGGCAGGTATTTGCAATCACCGGTGTGATGGCAATTGTGATAGCGCTGTTAGCGGTGAGTTTTCATGCTGTAAAAGCAGCGATTGCCAACCCGGTGAAGTCTCTACGAGCGGAGTAAAGGAGCTTTTATCTATTAGCAAAACCCACAACCTAAAACCTAAAACCTACACAATGCTCAAAAATTATCTCAAAATCGCCTGGCGGAATATCCGGAAGAATAAAGCCTTCTCCTTTATTAATATTTTTGGATTGGCTATTGGTCTTTGTAGTTTTATGTTCATTGCCCTTTTTGTTTATTCGGAATTGAATTATGATACTTTTCCAGAAGAATCAAAAAATTTATACAGGGTACAGTTGAGTTCAACAGGAAACGGAGATGCTGAGGTTTACCCATTTGTTGATGTGGCTGTAGGTAATGGAATGAAAGAAGAATTTCCGGAAATAAAAACTTCCACCCGTTTAACTACTTTTAATGGTTTTATAAAATATGACGATAAACAATTTAAAGAAGATCATATTGCTTATGCAGATTCAAATTTTCTTCAGCTATTTTCTATAAAGCTATTGGAGGGTAACCAGGTTACGGCATTGGAACAGCCAAATTCCATCGTTATTTCAAAAGATTTTGAGAAGAAATATTTTGGAAATATTGCTTCATCATATGGTAAATCCATTATGATAGGCATCCCCGGTAAATTGTATAAAATAACGGGTGTTTATGATAAGATACCCAATGATGCTCATTTTCATTTTGATTCTTTCCTGAGCATGAATGGTGAGCCCTGGGCACAGAAAGAAACATGGAGCAACGTAGGATATTATACCTATATATTGTTGAATAAAAATACAGATCCTAAAAAACTGGAGGCAAAATTCCCGCAATTGGTAGAGAAATTTGTGGTGCCGGAAATACAACGTGACATGGGCGTAAGCCTTAGTGAGGCTCAAAAATCGATCAATAATTTTGTCTTTAAATTAGAACCTTTAAGAAACATTCATTTATATTCCAACACTAAATATGAATTGGAGGCTAATGGGGATATTCAATATGTGTATATTTTTTCCGCGCTGGCACTATTTATATTGTTGTTAGCCGGAATCAATTTTACAAATCTTTCTACCGTAAAAGCCGTGAAACGCGCCCGGGAAGTTGGCATTCGAAAAGTGCTGGGATCACTTAAAAAACAGTTGATTACGCAATTCTTATCTGAATCTGTGCTACTGACACTTTTTGCTCTGCTATGCGCATACGGATTTGCTTTTTTATTATTACCCTATTTCAACCAGTTAGCCCATAAAAACTTCTCCTATACCAATTTTATCAATCTTTCCTTTATTGCCGGTATGCTCACCTTGTGTTTTTTCACCGGAATATTAGCCGGCATTTATCCTGCATTTTTCTTATCCTCCTTTAACACCATCAAAGTATTAAAAGGTTCCTCTTCGCAGTCTTCAAAGAAATCATATTTAAGAAGCGGGCTGGTAGTTTTTCAGTTTTTTATCTCCATTTCTTTAATAATTGCTACCATTATTGTCTATCAACAATTGCATTACATGCAGAATAAAAGATTGGGCTTTGAGCAGGATCAGGTTTTGTATTTACCAGATGCAGAATTATTGGGAGGAAATCAAGATGCCTTTGAGCAACAAATAACGCGTGATAGTCGTGTAGTTGCCGCCTCTATTTCCTGGGGTGTTCCGGGCATTCCACGAATGAACGGGACAGAAATATATCCCAAAAATCAAACCGGGAACGGAACGACAATTCATGCTAATATTTATAATATCGACTACAATTATTTAAAAACACTGGATCTCCAAATTGCTTCCGGTAGAAACTTTTCGCGGGATTTTCCTACAGATTCCGGGGGAGTGCTCATTAATGAATCGATGGTTCGTCAACTTGGATGGAGCGGTACCAATCCTATTGGCAAATCAATTGTTCGATCCGGTCAGAAGGAATTTAAAGTAGTGGGAGTAGTGAAAGATTTTAATTACGCTTCCCTAAAGCAAGAAATTGCTCCACTAATGATGATGCTGGGAGGTAACTATGGAGGACTTATTTTAAAAATAAAAACCAAGGATGTGCCAGGTTTATTGGCAGGGTTAAAGAAACAATGGGATTCCTTTAATCCTGATGGGCCATTCAGTTACTCCTTCCTGAATGATGATTTTGCAAAACTGTACGAAGGAGAATTACGTACGCAAAAAATATTCTCAACGTTTGCTTTGTTAGCCATTATTATCGCCAGCTTAGGATTATTCGGACTGTCTGCTTTTATAATTGAACAGCGAACCAAAGAGATTGGAATTCGTAAAGTTTTAGGAGCCTCTTTAGAAAGCGTCTTACTATTAGTTTCTAAAGAATTTCTTGGCCTGGTTGGTATTGCTTTCCTGGTATCTATTCCATTTTCCTACTGGGTTATGCATAACTGGCTGCAGGATTTTGCTAACAGGATACATATCAGTGGATGGGTATTTGCCCTGGCGGGGCTTTTATCTATTTTCATTGCTTTAATAACCATAAGTTTTCAAACCATAAAAACAGCCTTGACAAATCCTGCGAAAACTATACGAGCGGAGTGAAGAAGCTATTAGCCATTAGCCATTAGCATTAAAAACCTACTACCTAATACCTACAACCTAAAACCTATTCCATGTTTAAAAATTATTTCAAAATCGCCCTAAGAAACCTTCAACGGAATAAGGTTTTCTCTTTTATCAATATTGTAGGATTGGCGCTGGGCCTTGCATGCGCTATGCTCATCATTTTATATGTAAAAGACGAAGTGAGCTATGACCGGTTTCATAAAGAGGAAAAGAATATCTACCGGATTACCTCCATCATGAATTTTGGTGGCCAGGAACATAAAGATGGAAACACCGGCTATTTACAAGGTCCAAGATTTACTCAAAATGTTCCCGGCATAGAATCCTTTGTAAGAGTGCAAAGCGGAACCGAAGATGTCAAAATGGGAACAGAAATCGAGTCCAGGGATTTACTCTATGTTGATTCAAGTTTCTTGTCTGTGTTCACTTTTCCATTAATAAGCGGTGATTCTAAAACCTGTTTAACAGAACCACATTCCATCGTCTTAACAGAAGATGCTGCAAAAAAGCAATTCGGTAATAATGATGCAATTGGGAAAATAGTAATGCTTAAAGAAGACAGTACATTCATTCCTTATAAAGTAACCGCCGTTGCAAAAAATTGTCCCCAGAATTCTTCTATTCAATTTACAACCTTGCTTCCATTTAAAGAATCTGAAAAGGATGCACTTGATAATGATAACTGGTATAATTATTTTCTGAACACTTTTGTCCTTCTCTCACCCAACATCAATCAGCAGACAGTAGAAAGTGAAATGCAAAAGTTCTATATAAAAGATGCTTCTTCCTCCTTTAAAAAGATGATCGAACAATTTGACGGCGGTCCAAATGCACAAATGGGAACCTATTCCCTTCAACCATTTACCAATATGCATTTGAGCACTGAATACCCTCCGCAAAACGGCCTTATCAATGCAAGCAATCCAATGTATTCTTATATCCTTTCCGGAATTGCTTTGTTCATTTTATTGATAGCATGTATCAATTTTATAAACTTAACTGTCGCCCGTTCACTAAAAAGATCAAAGGAAATTGGAATCCGCAAAATGGTTGGCGGGAACAGGAAACAATTAATTATTCAATTTCTTGGGGAGTCCTTTCTGCTTTGCATCATTGCCTTTATAATGGCGATCGCCATTGTTCAAATCGTGCTACCTGTATTCAATACTTTGTCCAATAAAGCCCTGGCACTTTCTTATCTTTTTGATGCAAAATTAATTTCAGGATACCTCCTTCTTTTTGCACTCACCACCTTACTTGCCGGCTTTTATCCTGCTTTGGTATTATCTGGCTATAGCCCCGTACAAACACTTTACAGTCGTTTTAATTTGACCGGAAAAAATTATTTGCAAAAGAGCCTGGTGGTTTTACAATTTACGCTGGCATCTTTTTTAATTATCGCTACACTCATTATCTATTATCAGTTCAATTATCTTACTACCGAAAAATTAGGGTATGACGATTCCAATTTAGTATTGGTCAACAAATTTCCTTTAAAGCGCGCGCAGGCAAGGTTACTTCAAAATGAATTGACGAGAGATACCAATATTATTGGAGTAGCTGCTAAAAACGTAGGTTCCTGGAATACTTTAGCCAGGGTAAACGGTGATTCCAGTATAGAGTTTGCTTATGAAACGGTTGATGAATCCTATTTGCCTTTATTAAAAATTCCGGTTATTGAAGGAAGAAACTTTTCTTCAGAATATCCATCTGACTCATCACATTCCGTCCTGGTTAATGAGTCGTTTGTAAAGAAAGCGGGATGGAAAAGCCCAATCGGTCAAATCGTAAACTTTTGGTACAAGAATAATGAAAAATACACAGTCATTGGCGTAGTGAAAGATTACCATTACAATTCATTGTATGAAAAAAAAGGTCCACAGTTATTCACTATGAAACCCGGAAATGATTTTGGCACGGCGTACATAAAAATAAAACCCAACACAGCCACTTCCTCTCTAAAATTTATCGCAGGCACCTTTAAAACATTATTCCCTTTAAGTCCTTATAGCTATACGTTTAAAAACGAGCAAAATATTAAAAGTTATGAAGCGGAAGCAAAATGGAAAGAGATCATGCTTTACAGTGCCATCCTGACCATTTTCATTTCTTGTATCGGGTTATTTGGATTAACAGTTCTTTCAGCGGAAAAAAGAACGAAGGAAATCGGTATTCGTAAAGTATTAGGAGCTTCCGTAAGAAGTGTCGTTACTGCTTTATCTGTTGATTTTTTGAAGCTGGTACTGATTGCCATGGTCATTGCGATTCCTCTTGCCTGGTTGGCCGCCAACAAATGGTTAGAGAAATATCCTTACCGCATAGAAATTAGCTGGTGGATTTTTGCAGCCGGAAGTTTACTGGTCGTTTTAATTGCGCTGATTACGGTAAGTTTCCAGGCAATAAAAGCGGCAGTAGCAAATCCGGTTGACAGTTTGCGGACGGAATAGGGTGCTTATTAGCATTATCCTACAACCTAATATCAACAACCTAAAACCTATTACATGCTCAAAAACGATATCAAAATCTCCTTCCGGAATATTAAATCGAATAAATTCATTTCATTTATAAATTTATTTGGATTGACCATTGGGTTTACCTGTTGTCTGCTCATCACAATATATATTTTGAACGAATGGAGCTTTGACCGGTATAATAAAAATGCAAAAGATATTTACCGGGTAGAAAGAACCTTCCTTAATAGTGAAACAAAGGCAGTTTCATTGGAATTAGGCGCAGTTGCACCACCGTTTGGTCCTTTACTTCAAAATGATTTCCACGAGATCAGAGAGGCCACGCGTCTTCTTTCTGCAGGTACTTCGCCTATTAAATATGCTGACAAAATATTTAATCAGAAAAATATATTCTTTGCAGAAGAAAATATTTTCAAGGTTTTTGATATTCCTATGATCAAGGGCAGTCAGGAAAATGCCTTAAATGAACCTTTTTCTATTATTCTTTCAGAAGCAACAGCAGCAAAATACTTCGGCGAAACGGATCCAATAAATAAAGTAGTTAAGTATAATAATCAGGTTGATTTTAAAATAACGGGAGTTTATAAAACATTGCCTGAAAACAGCCATTGGCATCCCGATGTACTTGCGTCTTTTAGCACTCTAAATGTACCCGAAATTTATGGCGCTGAACAATTGAGAACCAGGTGGGACAACAATTCTTTTTTTACTTATTTATTGTTACCACCTCACTATAATCCTGCAATTCTTGAAAAACAATTACCCGCCTTTCAGAACCGGCACATCCCGTCCGATGGTAAATCCAGGGCCAGTGATTATTCCATTTTATCCTTACGCAAATTAACGGATATCCATCTTTACTCACATACTGATTCGGAAATTGGAATTACCGGAGATATAAAACGCGTCTATATTTTTATAGCAATAGCCTTATTTATTTTACTGATTGCCTGTATCAATTACATGAATTTATCTTCGGCCCGCGCTGTTTTGAGAGCTAGGGAAATTGGTATCCGGAAAACCTCCGGTGCAAGTAGACGGGAATTGATTGCACAGTTTTTAACTGAATCAGTTTTTATTGCCTGGATCGCTGCCCTCCTGGCTTTCGTTCTCACATTTTTTGCATTGCCCGGGATGTCGAAGCTTTTACTACAGCATTTATCCATCGAAAGTTTATTGACCTGGCAGGTGTTGCCAATTATATTATTGGTGCCTTTTGTTGCAGGAATCTTATCAGGAATTTATCCTGCGTTTTATCTTTCCGGTTTCAAACCTGTGAAAGTTTTAAAAGGAATTATTCCAAAAAGTGGCGGCAATATTTCTTTTCAAAAGACATTGGTCGTATTTCAATTTGCACTTTCCATCATACTTATAATCGCCACTATGATTGTGTTTCAGCAAATGAATTACATTCAAAATAAATCCCTTGGATTTCAAAAAGATCTAATTGTAACGACGGATTACAATTCCGGATTAGACAAAGATTTTCAATCTTTTAAAACTGTCCTGTTATCCAATTCGAATATCAGGAATGTTACCCGATCTTCGCGTGTTCCCTCCGGTAGGTTACTGGATTCACAAGGTTCTGAATTGAATCGTGGTGACTCATTGGCCCCTTCCAAAGCAGATATTAAATATGTAGAAGCAGATGAGAATTTCATTCCAGCTTATGGAATAAATATGGTGGCAGGTAGAAATTTCTCCAAAGAATTCGGATTAGATACATCTTCTTTTATCATCAACGAAATAGCTGTAAAAGCCCTGGGCTTAAACTCAAATGAAGCCGCTGTCGGAAAACAATTTCAATATGGAGAACGTAGAGGAGAAATCATCGGCGTATTCAATGATTTTAATTTTGAATCATTACATCAAAGAATCATCCCCCTTGTGATGTATATACCATTGGCCTCAAGTACACGGAGCGGAACTATTTCAATCAAGATTGCGGGAAATGTTCCTCCTGCTTTAAATCAGATAGAACAAACCTGGAAGCAGTTTTTACCGAATATACCTTTTGAGTATCAATTTTTAGAGGAAAGATATTCAAATCTTTACCAGTTAGAAAGTCGTCAAAGCAGTTTTTTTACCATTTTTTCAAGTATCGCCATTTTCATTGCCTGTCTTGGTTTACTGGGCTTATCCGCCTTCGCAATTTCAAGGCGTGTAAAAGAAATAGGGATCAGAAAAGTATTGGGAGCCAGTATCACAAGTATTGTACAAATGGTGTCAAAGGACTTTTTATGGTTGGTAATTATTGCAGCGCTGATTGCTTTTCCGATCGCGTGGTATGCGATGAATTTTTGGTTACAGGATTTTGCTTACCATATTCAAATCGGGTGGGGTGTGTTTGTATTGGCAGGATTTTTTGCATTACTGATTGCTTTATTGACGATAAGTACACAGGCGATTAAGGCGGCGGTGGCGAATCCTGTTGAGTCTTTGCGAACTGAGTAGGGGGAGCTATTAACTATTATCAGGTGTCGGTTGTCAGGAATCAAGTAATACTATTAGATGAAAGGATATAATTGAAAAATACTGAAATGAAAAGAAATAATAGTAAGTCAAAAGTTACTTAGGAAATCTGTAGCATTTAAAATTGGAATTCCACGAATGGATGCAGAATCAATAAATCTCTATCTCCCTTAATGATTCAGGAAGCATTTGCAGAAACCGCTAATTCAAGGAATTTGTTGTCTTTAAGATCGCGACATTCTGAAATAGCTATTTCTACATCTATTAATGCAGCTTTTGCAAGAAATTCTTTTATGGCAGCAAGCCTTTTATCATGCGGTAAATATTTTTCAAACTTTAACCGGACAAAAGTTTTGGCAAACTCATCAAATGTCGCAACAGAATATATCACAATGCCGGTTTCGAAAGCTTTATTATATGCCCACCTGCTTTTTGAATCAGCCAGAATATATGCGCTGATAAGAGTGTTGGTATCACAAATAAAAAGTTTAGTCATCATCTCTCAAAAGATCATTGAGGATTTCTTCAGTAAGCCCGTTTCTTTCCGCTTCAGCACTAAGGTCATCCAAAATTTTTTTATGGCTGTCGGCTGTAGCATCGTTAATCATTTTTTTCAGAGCGATGGAAACCGATTCATTAAAACGATTCTTCGTTTCAGGACTAAATTTTCCGAACGCCGTAGCTGTTGTTTCATCCACTTCAATTACAATCCTTTCCATTACAATCAATTTTATTTTAATTCAAATTTACAAATATTAACCCATGTCTAAAAATCAATTAAAACCGAGGTTAAAAAACTGATAAAAAAGTAGATTATCTTCTTTCATCTTTCCCGAAGGTTTTTTACATTAAATTCATACCTATAATGATGAAATATAAATGTTTATTGTTTGTTGATAAATTTAAAACATAAATAATAAATCATACAATAAATTTGACCTTCAACCGTCAATTATGGCTACTGCAAAAAAATCAAAAAAAAGAAATTTTAAACCAAAGGTGCAATTGTCCAATACCCGTAAGCCGGCGGACATGACAGTAGAGCAATGGCAAATAGGGTTGCGCAGACAAATAGCGGAGAAAACAGATTTGAAATTCTCCAACATTGGGGATGGGCTTGTCTTTAGCGATTACAAGGTTTATAATGCCAGTACAAAAAATAATTACAAAGTTGCACTGCGCAGCGTTGACAATAGTTTAAATTATTGTTCCTGTTATGATTTTAAAACAAACCAGCTTGGCACCTGCAAACATATTGAGGGTCTCTTGTTATTCATAAGAAAAAGACCCGGATTACGCAAAGCACTTAAACAACAATATTCAACTACTTACAGTTCCATGTACATGGAATACCGCGGCGAACGAAAGATTAAATTCAGAATTGGAACTGAAAATACAGCGGAATACAAAAAATTAACTAAACCATATATTGATAATACAGGCGGAATGAATAAAAAAGGTTTTGAAGAAATAGATGTAATTCTTCAGAAGTCTTTTGAAATTAATACATCGTTCCGTTGTTATGAAGATGCTCTCTCACACATCATTCAATGGCGTGAAAAAAAAGAACGTAAAGAATTTTTAGCCCCTTATTTCAAACAAAATAAACTTCCTGAAATAAAGAGCCTTAAAGTAAAACTATTTCCCTATCAGACGGAAGGCATTTTATTTTGTGCAGAGGCAGGCAGAAGCATTCTGGCAGATGATATGGGGCTGGGAAAAACCATAGAGGCAATAGCAGTGGCTCAGCTTTTACATGAACACCGGCAGGTACAAAAAGTTTTAATAATCTGTCCCACTTCTTTGAAATACCAGTGGCAAAGTGAGATAGAAAAATTTACATCTGCCTCCACAACCGTGATAGAAGGCAACTATCTGAAAAGGCAGAAATTGTATAAAGAGGAAGATAGTTTATATAAAATTGCCAGTTATAATATAGCGGTAAATGATCTGGAACTGATTGATGAATTTCAGCCTGATTTAATTATCCTGGATGAAGCACAACGTATTAAAAACTGGCAGACAAAAATATCACGATCTATAAAAAAACTGCAAAGCAAATATGCACTCGTACTCACAGGTACACCGCTTGAAAATAAATTGCAGGAACTCTATTCATTGGTTCAATTTATAGATCCTTTGCACCTCGGCTCGCTTTACAATTTCATTTCGACTTATGAGCAAACAGATGAAACCGGGAAAGTAGTCGGTTACCAAAATTTGCATGAAATAAAAGACAGGCCGAAACATATTTTGCTTCGGCGTACCAAAAAAGAAGTTTTAAAACAATTGCCTTCCAGAACAGATAAAAACCTGTTCGTCAGCATGACCAACGAACAGAGTGCAATTCATGCTGATTATGCTGAAATGGTGAGAAGAATTATTAATCGCTGGAAAAAGATGGGATTTCTGAAAGAGGAAGACAGGCAAAGACTGATGATTGCACTTAACATGATGCGCATGGTTTGCAACAGTACTTACATTATAGACCAGGAAACCAACCATCAAACGAAGCTGGATGAATTGTTTGAGATTCTGGAAGAAGTGATTGCTGCAGGCGAAGAAAAAATCGTCATCTTTAGTCAGTGGGAAAGATTTACAAGATTAATCGCTGTTCAGTTGGACGAGCAAAAAATAGGCTATGCTAGTTTGAATGGAAGCGTACCAAGCCACAAACGAAAAGACTTATTCGACCGGTTTAATAATGATGATAATTGTCGTATTTTCCTATCAACCGATGCAGAAGGTGTTGGGCTCAATTTACAAGCTGGCTCCATTCTTTTCAATATGGATTTGCCCTGGAACCCTGCAGTGTTGGAGCAACGCATTTCACGTATATACCGGCAAGGGCAAAAAAGAAATGTAAGCATCATCAACTTTGTAGCACGAAATACCATTGAACATGGCATGCTGGGCAAGTTGAAATTTAAAAGAGCGTTGGCAGAAGGAATATTAGACAATGGCGAGACAAATATCTTTGTTGGCGATAGTAAGTTCAATGTATTTATGAAAGACATTGAAGGATTGTTTGCTGATGAAACCATTAGCACAACACACACTGAGACTGAAATCGAGGAGGAAACATTTGCAGAAGAATCAGCAGAAGCCAAAGAAAAAGAAACACCGGAATCATATGAGGATGATGATACTGTAGAAACCAAGCCGGCAAAAGAACCCGAACAAACACAATCATCCCACGCTGAACCTGCACAACAACTGATACAAACTGCATCCTCTTTCTTTACGCAATTAGGAAGCGTATTATCAGATGCAAAAGCTACTGAAAGCTTGTTGCAATCCATCACGAAAAAAGATGAAACTACCGGGCAGACATACCTCCATGTGCCTGTTGAAAATGATCAGATAGTTAGAAATGTCTTTACCGTTTTGGCAGGACTATTTAAGGGAATGACAGGAAAGTAAAGTTTTAATTTGTACGGTTTAGATACAGTCGCTATTCCGGCACACTTGCAATTCAGTTATAAAATTCGGATCATTTATTTGTTTACTGTTGAGAAGTACGCAAGTGTAGCCCAGGTGACAAAAATGCTTTCAAATGACTTTTTAAAAATGGTTTTAGTAGCCTGTATTATTGCTTTCCCGCTTTCCTGATGAGCAATGAATCACTGGCTGCAAAGTTTGCCTACCGCATTAATATTAGTTGGTGGATATTTTTACTTTTGCGAACGGAGTAAGTAGAGATGAAATCCAGGACTTGTTACGGAATGGAGAGTTGGAGGAGGGAATAGGAGAGGTGATTATAATTAGCTCATGTGGAAAATATGAGAATAGAAATACAGCTTTTTTTTATTTTTGAGATAGAAAAAATAAAGTATTATTAAACTCTTGCAATAGAAATTTGAGGATCTCTTTTGTCAAAAATTATAGCAGTCACAAAAACAGATTTGTCATCAATAAAGAAATGAATGGCATAGGGGAATTTTTCTGTATAAGCAATTCGAATGTTCTTATATCTGATAGCGTAAAACCCGGGCAGTTTTGCAATTTTAAGCAATGTGTCATTTACAGCATGTACAAATCGGGAGCTTAAACCATCTACAGAAATTTGTTTATAGTATTTTTTACCGGCTTTAAAATCCTCTTTTGCAAAATTGGTAATAAATACGCTGTACTTAAACATCTTTCGTATTAATGTCAATTAAAAAATCTTCGAGAGTTGTTACGGATTGAGGATTTTCTTTCAAATGATTTAATCTATCGTCAATTAATTTTTTTTGCCATTGAGGAATTTCTTCTAAATCATTGTATTTTTCGGTTATGCGTTTCCATTCATCAATAGGAATAAGCACGGCTGTTGTAGTTCCATTTTTATCCTGCAAATATTGTAAAGACATCGTATTTATGATTTTATTGAACAAAAGAAATGAGAAATTAAAAACTATCTTCAAATTTAATGGAATAATTTTCTTCTTCTTTAAAAACAACAAAATATAACACGACTTAAATAATAAAACGCGCTGTCGCAGCAATGATAGCGTCCGGAGTTTTGATGGAAAATTGTTACCTGATTTTAATCGCAATTCGTTTTATTTCCCGAGTTAGTTCTAAAATAACACAGTCTGCTAAAAGAGCATTAAGTTTGTAATATCAGAAGTTTTAAGTTTTGGCCATCCTAAAAGTTCGATTTCAGTAATCACAGAAACAATAGGAAACTTATCCAAAAAAGGAATTGTAAATTCTTTCTCTTCATGCACATTTATAAGAAAATTTGTATCAACAATAAAACTATTCCCAATCATTTCGAATCTTTTTCTGATAAGTCATTCCATCCAATCCTCTTTTCAGCTTTCCAAAATGTTTTCTCAAAGATTTTCTATTCTCTTCTTTAGATTTTTTCTCAATGGCTTCTTTTATCTCTTTCGGAGAAAGCGGTTTATTAATTTAAATCATTTTCATTTTTATTTAATTAATACAGGCCAGAAATATTTTTTACCTCAAAGTGGTTTCTCAAATTTATAGAATTTTACAAATAGATGGCCATTCTTAAAAATCGTAAAACGGTATTATCACTAAAAAATAAATATATGCAACCAACAAAATTAAAACCCTTTCTAACACTATTCACATTTTTACTTTTCCAGGCCTCATTTGGCCAAACCACAACCCAGGTGAATCAGTTTTCTAAAGCAATCATAAGTCCTAATATCCAGGTTACTTTCATTGAAGGAAATGAAGAAGCAGTTACTATAGAAAAAAGTACAGTTTCGAATGATAAAATTCATATCGAAGTCAAGGATAAAACACTTCGTATTTATCTCGATGGACAAAAGGAACTTCCCAAAAATGAAACAATCCATAAAAATGGGGATAAGCAAAAAGAGTTTGCTTATAAAGGAACTGTTGTTACAGCAACTGTAAGGTATAAAATACTAAGCGACCTCTCTATCCGCGGAGAAGAAACGCAAGTTTGTAAAAGCACCTTAAAAGGAAAGAAGTTTAAATTAAAAATTTATGGTGAGAGCCATGTTATCCTTGACGATGTAAGCCTGGACCAGCTTCAAGCCACTTTGTACGGCGAAAGTACTTTAGAGATAAAATTCGGTATAATTAAAGATCAACGGTATATTTCATACGGCGAGAGTGTTGTAAATAGCTTTGGCATTGATAATAACAAGACAAAGATCATTGCTTACGGAGAATCTAACTTTAAGATTAATGCTTCTGATGCTATTAAAACAACTGCTTATGGCGGTGCCAGATTAGAATACAAAGGATCCGCGGAAATAAACAAAGGAATAACTATCGGGATGTTAAGATTGAGAAAGTAGATTAGGTGTTGAAGTGAGGTGATGATCTGTTCTATAACATTATTTATAAAAGTAGATGATCAGATAAATCAAAAATTATT
>JBBSUB010000045.1:0-22450 GCA_038235345.1 Chitinophagales bacterium | reverse complement strand
CTATCCCCACATAGGTATTTAACCTTGACACGGAACTTAATGAGCCGCTGCTGCTGGTTAGTGTTTATCCACATAAAATAGTGAATTCTAAAAGAAAAAAAGAACCAAAAAAAGAAAAGTAGTAATAATAGTAATGTGATTAAATAATTAATGAATACAAACCTAAAGGACACCAACCCGGGCAGCGCACCGTGGGCGGTGTCTCCACCAACCACTTGAAGGAAGAATGAAACATATTGAAATGCTTCGATGACAATATTTTTTGAAAATTTAAAATACAATCATGAAAAAGATTTTATACATACTCATCCCGTTGATCCTTTTAGCCATCGTCATTTTTAAGCTGAAAGACAATAAGGAAATTGCTCAAAGCAAGATCTATCACTTTGATAAAGAATTGCCCCTAAAAGTTCAGGCTGATACATTGAAACTTCAACCCATAGATGATTCCCGCTATTTTACCGGTGCATTTGAACCGGAAAAGGAAGTGAAAATAAGTGCGGAAACACAGGGTAAGATCGTCTCATTACTGGTAGATGCCGGGAGTTATGTAAAAAAAGGCCAACTTCTTTTAAAAATTGATGATGCCTTGTTGAAATTGCAATTAACATCCGTTTCGGTACAGATGGAAGGGCTGGAGGCGGATGTGAAACGCTTTACCATACTGTCAAATGCAGATGCCATCCAGGGAATACAATTGGAAAAAGCTCAATTGGGGTTAAAGTCTGCAAAGGTGCAGCGTAGGACCATTTTAGAACAAATTTCAAAGACGAATGTGTACGCTCCCTTTCCGGGAATAATCACCATGAAATTTGCTGAAACAGGCGCATTTGCAGCACCCGGAATGCCCTTGCTTCAAATTACAGATATATCCAGGCTACGCTTGACCGTTAATGTGCCTGAAAATGATGTGTATTTATTCGATCTGAATAAAAATTATTCTATAAAGGCGGATGCTTTCAATGAATTAAGTTTTTCGGGGAAAGCGATTCTTATTGGCAGCAAGGGAAATATGGCCAGTAATTTTCCTGTGCAGTTTTCAATCAATAATACGCCTGATCAAAAAATAAAATCAGGCATGTTTGGCAAAGTCTTGATTTCAGAAGCAATCTACGGAGAAGGTTTATTACTTCCGGCTTCTGCTATTGTTGGTTCGGATATAGAACCGCAGGTTTATGTAGTGAAAAACAATAAAGCAATGCTTCAACATATTACCATTGGGCAACGCACTAAAAATGGAGTTGTGGTGAAGGATGGAGTAGTGGCTGGGGATGTAGTGATTACGGGGGGATTCATCAATTTGAGTGACGGAGCAGTTGTTTCAATTAAGAATTAGGAATTAAGAATTGGACTACATATTTTTTAAAAGATTTTAAAATAAATGAAAATGAAAGAGAATATCATTCAGCAGAAAAGTTTCGCATTTGCTATACGAATTGTAAATGCATTTAAGTATCTACAATCAGACAAAAAAGAGTTTGTTCTATCAAAACAACTCCTCCGTAGTGGGACAAGTATTGGTGCTAATGTAGAAGAAGCTATTGGCGGACAATCTAAGAAGGATTTTATTTCTAAATTTTCAATTGCCTATAAAGAAGCAAGGGAAACCAAATATTGGCTTAGACTACTCGAAGCAACCAATCATTTGGAAGAAAAAGAAGCGAAAGCGCTGTTTGATGATGTAGAAGAATTATGCAAAATCCTTTCGTCAATTCTTCTTTCATCAAAACAAAGCAACCCTGATTCTTAATTCTTCATTGTAAATTCTTAATTGAAAAATCATGAACATCACACAAATCTCCATAAAACGTCCTTCCCTCATCATTGTATTGTTTGGGCTGTTTACCCTGTTGGGAATTATTGGGTTTACAAACCTGAACTACGAATTGATGCCGGATTTTAACCAGCCTGTAGTGGTGATAAAGACCATTTATCCCGGTGCAGAACCGGAAGAAGTAGAAACCTCTGTTTCTAAAAAGATTGAAGATGCTCTTTCAAACCTGGAAGGAGTGGATTACATGCTTACGAAATCTTTACCCAATGCCTCAGTGATCATTGCCAATATGAAATACGGCACTGACCTGGATAAAACAATGCAGGATGCCCAACGGTATATAGATAATATCCGAAAAGATTTGCCGGCAGATATTTTAAGTCCTGTCATGAGTAAAGTATCTCCCAACGATTTGCCCATCATGCAAATTAGTGCAACAAGCAATATGGCTGCAACTGATTTCTACCAGAAAATGAAGGATGAATATTTACCTCAGTTACAGCAAATTAAAGGGGTGGCGGAAATCACGCTGCTGGGAGGAGAGGAGCGGGAGATACAAGTGAAAGCAGATCAGGAAAAATTAAAAATGTACGGTATATCCTTATTGCAAATATCAGAAGCGATTAATCGCAGTGGGGTAGACGTTCCCGCAGGGAAAGTTCAAACAGCAAAAGTGAGCAATCCCGTAAGACTTACCGGAAAGTTTGCCAATATTGAGGACATTAGAAATGTGCAAATAGCCATGCCTGTGCCCGGAAGCCCGGTCTACGTGAAAGATGTGGCAACCGTAACGGATGGAGTTAAAGAAATTACTTCCGTAAACAGATACAACGGAAAAAACGGGATCGGGATGCTTTTAAAGAAACAAGGAGATGCCAATGCCGTAGAGGTTTCCAGACAGGTTCATGCCAAATTGAAATCTATTGAAGAGCAACACCAGTCTGAAAATATACACTTTGCTATAGCGGATGATAGTACCGATAATACGATCGCTGCGGTGAATTCCGTTGTTTTCGATTTGACCCTCGCGGTTATCCTGGTTTCGTTTGTGATGCTGTTATTTTTACGAAGTGTACGGAATTCCTTCATCGTTCTTATAGCCATTCCCACTTCTTTGATCACAGCCTTTGCCGTCATGTGGATGTTGGGCTATACCCTTAACCTGATGACGCTTCTTGCTATGTCGCTTATCATTGGGATACTGGTGGATGATGCCACGGTGGTGTTGGAAAATATTCAACGGCATCTTGATATGAAAAAAGATAAACGGACTGCTGCCTTGGATGGAAGGATGGAAATTGGTTACGCGGCGGTTTCCATTACACTTGTGGATGTAGTGGTATTTGTGCCCATTCTATTCCTGCAGGTTTTTGTGGCGGATATGCTCAAGCAATTTTCTGTGGTGGTGATCACTTCTACTTTAACCAGTTTGCTGGTAGGGTTTACATTAACTCCCTGGCTGGCTTCGCGTATAGGTAAGGCGGAAGAGATGAAACCTACAAATGTGTTCAATCGTTTTTTGCTTTGGTTCGAAGAGCAATTGACGCGGTTTATCAACTGGTATGGCAGACAATTATCCTGGGTTTTAAATCATAAACTCATTACCGTGGGTGCAATCGTTTTGCTTTTTGTACTCACCGGCGTGATGATGAAAGCGGGAATCATTGGTAAGGAATTGATCGCTACCGGCGACCAGGGGAAATTCAGTATGTATATGGAATATGATAAAACGACAGCACTTCAGCAGAATAATATTACATCTCATAAAATAGAAGATTTTATTAGTGCACAACCGGAAGTAGCCACGTTGTTTAGCAATGTGGGCGGACCAAGTACGGGTATTGGAAGCCTTGGTGTGGGGTCTGTGAATAAGACTGAATTCACCATTCAATTGAAGGATCCAAAAGAAAGGCCGAAGGAAACAACCGAGGCATACATGATCAAACTGCGAAGTGCCTTGGAGGATCAATATCCGGGAATCCACTTTTCCATGGCAGCGCTGGGTTTGATACCCCGGTCGGCTCCCATTGAAATTACCTTGAGCGGAAACAGTTTAAACACGGTGATGCAATCAGCACAAAATTTAAAAGAAGCACTTGAAAATATTCCCGGTGCAGATAATGTTCAATTATCTGTAGAAGAGGGAAGCCCTGAATTACTGGTGGTTCCGGATATGGAGCGGATGCAACGTTTAGGACTTTCTACAGGCTACACAGGAATGAATTTGAGAACTGCATTTGCCGGAAATGAGGATGCAACCATGACGGAAAATGGTACCGAATTTCCTATCCGTATTTGGTTGGATAATTTTGACCGGAAAAACCGCGGGGATCTGGAAGCACTGAACATCATCAATTCCAAAGGAATGCCTGTCCAGGTGTCCCAGTTTGCTGAGGTTGTTCAGAGCAATTCTCCTTCTTTACTGGAAAGGAAAGACCGGCAAACGGCGGTAACACTTACAGCAAATGCTTTAGGGAAGCCATCGGGCACTGTTGCAGACGAAGTTTTAGCCTATTTAAAAGTCCATCCACTTCCTGCCGGTATTGATTTGGCCTGGGGCGGAGATATAAAAAGGCAGAATGAAAGTTTTGGTGCATTGGGATCCGTTTTAATGATTTCCTTTTTATTAATCTACCTGATCATGGTGGCGCTTTATGATAGCTTCGTGTATCCATTTGTGGTTCTGTTTTCAATTCCTGTAGCCATAATCGGAGCATTCCTTGCGCTGAATTTAACCATGAATCAGTTGAGTTTGTTTTCCTTATTAGGCATGATCATGTTAATGGGACTGGTAGCTAAAAATGCGATACTGATCGTGGATTATACCAATCAGCTAAAGGAGAGAGGTATGCATTTTAAAGAGGCCTTAATTGAGGCCGGCAAAACGAGGATGCGTCCGATCCTGATGACGACCCTGGCAATGGTTTTTGGAATGTTGCCGATAGCCCTGGCGAAAGGGAGTGCCAGTGAGTGGAAGAATGGCTTAGCCTGGGTAATTATCGGGGGATTATTATCTTCTTTAATTCTTACAGTTTATTTGGTACCCGTGGTTTATTATGCGGTAGACTCTTTGAAACTTCGTCTCTATAATATAAAAGAAAAGAGAAAAAGGATGAAAGATAATGTTGAAATGATATTGCAGGAAAGTTAAATGGTCATCGCGGTCTGACGCCAGGCGTACCGACCGCTTCGGCAGGTGGTAGCGGTCGGCACCGAAGGTCAGACCGCGCGTATTTAAATTATAAATCCCCAATCGTAAATCATAAATCATCAATCGTAAATCATAAATCGTCAATCGCACATTATGTCAAACCAACGGACATCACCTTATTACAATCCCCTGGTTATTATTTCCGGGCTGGTAGGTGTGAGTGCATTTGGTGGAGGTATTTACGGAATGTCCGGTGCTAAAGGTATTCCTCTTGAATTGTTAGAAGGAAGTATGTTCCCAAACTATTTTATTCCATCCCTGATTCTTTTCATGATAGTAGGAGGATTTTCTCTTTTGTCAACAATCATGATTTTAAAAGGGAACAAGAATGCCCGGAGGATTACTATTTTGACGGGAGTTATCATACTCATCTGGATCGTATTTCAATTGAATATTATTGGCTACGAATCATGGTTACAACCATTTATAGCCATTGCAGGAATATCTATTCTTCTTCTTTCAGGGAAACTGCCCGATTCTAAACAAAGCAATTCTTCGCAAAGAAATATGAGCGCTTTTAATTAACCTGTCAAAACATATTTAAAATGAAAAAGTGGATCATCGTCATTATTTTCCTGGTCCTTCATTCGGATAAGGTACTTTCCCAGGCCTTGGAGGAAACTCCTCATATAAGCCTGACGACAGAAAATGATCTCTTTAGTTTACCGGCCGGTACTACGGACAGATACTATACAAATGGTCTGCGCCTGGACTATTTTTTTACAAAAGAAGGCAGGAAGTTCCCCTCTTCATTATTGCTTAAAATATCGGACGATAAAAATATTTATAGTTGGGGGCTGGCTCAATACATGTTTACTCCATCCCAAATAGACATAGAAGCCGTACAATACAATGACCGGCCTTATGCAGGAGCTTTATTCGCGATTCACTCCTTAAATTCTTTTGACTATACAAAGAAAATAAAATTGACCTCTGATTTTTACATAGGCGTAATCGGACCTTTAAGCCTGGCGGAAGAAACGCAAATAGCCGTACACGGCTTGTTCCATTATACCAAACCGGAGGGATGGAAAAACCAGGTACCAAATGATATAATCCTCAACTACAATCTTAGATTGGAAAAAGAAATTGTGGATGTGCCGGAGAAATTATTTGTTACCGGAACCATTGAAACGTTTACCGGTACGTTATACAATGCAATGGGTGCCGGGTTTTCACTAAGAGTTGGTAGAGTTCATAATTTCCTGGAAGAAAAAACAGAAAGCAGTACGATAAAAAATAAGTCTCATTTTTATGTGATGTTGAAACCGATTGTAAGAGTCATTTATTACAACGCACTTTTGCAGGGAGGAATCATTACAAATTTAAAAAATACGCATGAAGGCTACGTTTTGAATAAAGACCAGGTGGAAAGAATCAATGTTTTTACAGAAGTAGGCGTAGTGTATACGCGCCCAAAAATGAATTTTTCCTTTATGCAAAAAATGCGGACGGCACCCTTTAAAGGTGGAAATGCCATAGAGGTCGGAAGTATCTCTGTTGCTTTTAAATTATAGGTCTCAAATTATATTATTTCTAAAAATAATTAAAATGAAATTCTTACTAACTCCGGTGGCTCTTATGCTAATCAGCCTTTTTACTTTTCTTGCCATCCCATCTTTTAAAACGAATCAACAAAAAACATTCTCCTTAAGTGTTGAGACGAACAATCTTAAGAATAGTAATGGTTCGGTTGTTTTTGCATTGTATAACCGGGAAGATGCTTTCCCGGATGAAAATTACAAAAAGTATTATAAAAAGATAACTGGAAAAATAGAGAACAAGGCTGCATCTGTAGTATTTAAAGATTTGTCTGCAGGGAAATATGCAGTAAATATCTTGCATGATGAAGATAGTAATGGAAAAATTAAAAAAGGCCTTATTCTGCCAAAAGAAGGAGTCGGATTTTCAAATTTTCAATCGATCGGTTTGAGCAATAAACCTAGTTTTAAAAAAGCAAGTTTTGAAGTAAATGCGGATAAATCAATCGCGGTTAAAATGATTTATTTTTAAAAGAGATTTGAAAATTAACTTCGGTGTCCTTCTACATTAAAATGGAGAGAGAAAATTCTAATTAGTACAAGTTTCCTGCTCAATTTCTGAATATTTTAAAGTCTCTAACTCTACAACATCAATAGCCATATTTTCAATAAATGCAGTGTCCTTTTTCTTATAACGAACCAAACGTATCGCATTTAAAATAACTAAAAGTACACTCAACTCATGCACGAACATTCCGGAAGCCAGGTTAACATGATTGGTCAGTACGCCGATTAATAAAAGGAAGACTATACCTACAGCAAAAAACATGTTTTGCTTCATATTGCGTACGGTAGCTTTTGCAAGCTGGTAAGCATAAGAGAGTTTATCTAATCTATCCGTCATCAGAATTACATCAGCAGTTTCCATAGCAATATCGCTACCAGCTACGCCCATGGATATTCCTACATCAGCAGATGCAATGCCGGGCGCATCATTTATCCCGTCTCCAACCATAGCCAATGTAACGCCTTTAGCCATACATGCTTTTACTTTTTCTACCTTGTTCTCTGGTAATAATTCGGCAAAAACATTCTTAATACCAACTTGCCGTGCTACCATATTTGCGGTATGCCGGTTATCTCCCGTCAGCATGACCATTCTTTCAATGCCATTGGCTTTGAGTTCGTGTAAAGCTTGTGCCGCTTCTGTCCGTACCTGATCAGCTATGGAGATGAGACCCAAAATACCTTCATTATCCGCTACAACAACGACCGTATTTCCTCTTTTCTCCTGTTCAATGGCATCGGCTTCTATTATGGTACTTAAGATTTTATTGAACTGCAAAAGACCTTTCCTGTTTCCGATATATAGTTCCTTTCCATTTAGAGTTACTTGAATCCCACGCCCTTTCAGTATTTCCACATCTTTTGGCTTCCGGATCAGTTTTAGTTCTCTTTTTTCTGCTTCTTTTACAATCGTACGTCCCAGGTGATGCTCCGAAACCACTTCTGCTTCCGCTGCCATCAGCAATAATTCGTCCTCACTTATTCCGTAGGTTTGTACAGCCGTTACCTCCGGTTTTCCCCTGGTTAAAGTGCCTGTTTTATCAAAAACCATTGCATTTACTTTAGCGAGTGCCTCCATAATTTCGCCTCCTTTAATGAGGATACCATTCTTTGCACCATTCCCTATTCCGGCCACGATGGAAACCGGGGCAGAAATAACCAAAGCACCGGGGCAGGCGATAACTAAAAAGGTGAGGGATAAATGTATATCCCCGCTAATCAACCAAACAATGATTGATATTATCACAACAGCAGGAGTGTAAACGGTCGCAAATTTTTCAAGAAATTTTTGAGTTTTAGCTTTCCCTTCCTGGGCTTCTTCCACTAATTCTATAATCTTTGAGAAAGTGGTATCATCTCCAACCTTTTCTGCTATGACCTCTATATATCCATTGTCTAAAATAGTCCCGCTAAAAACTTCTGCATCAATTGTTTTATTTACCGGAACAGATTCACCGGTTATAGCTGCCTCATTCACCAATGCCCGGCCTGAAATAATCTTTCCATCAACGGGTATTTTTTCACCGGATTGAATGAGGACCATATCTCCCGCTTCCACATCTTCCGCTAATACGATACTACGTACTCCATGACGAACTATTGTGGCTTCGAGCGGTGCCATTTCTAATAAAGACTTTAGAGAAGAACGGGCTTTCTCCAACGTACGACCTTCTAAAAAAGCACCAAATAAAAATAGAAAAGTCACTGCTGCGGACTCAACATATTCACCAATAATTAAGGCGCCCACAACAGCAATAGTTACAAGAAGTTCAATGCTGAACATCTTCATGCGGGCAGATTTAAACGCTTTCAGTACGGTCGGATATCCGGCAATGACCGAGGCCGCAATCAGAAGGATGTCTATAATGATCTTGTCAAGGTGAAGAAGATGGATCGCGATTGCTCCGGCTAATAATGCTCCGGAAATGATCATGATGAATTTCCTTTGGTGGTTATTCATATAAAGCAGCATTTATTTTTAAAAGTAAGGCCCTGCGAGGGACCGTGTCCTTATATTTTTTCTGCTTCTAATTGCTTTCAGGATAATAAATCCGGAAAGCATTTAGAAAACAGAATTGTATTATAATGCGTATGAATCCGGTTGTATTCAATTGTCGGATAATACCGGATATCCCAGTTTTTTTATCAAAGCACTTAAGTCAGCGGAAGTAACTTTCTCATCATCGTATATTACTTTTACTTTACTGGAATTAAAGAGCACTCTTGCTTCTTCTACTCCATCTTCTTTCGATAAAACACCTTCTATCTTGGTAATACAACTGGGACAGGTTAATGTCTCTAATTGAAATTTTGCTGTTTTCATAATTGATATATTTTGATGTTTAGTGGATAGTCATTTCTTTAATGACCTGCATGACTATTATCTCCTGAATGGGAGATTGGTCCACTTAATATATGTTCCAGCGCTTCCAGAGTATGTGTGTATTGCACATAAGCTTCTACGTAAGCTCTTCCTGCTTCTACAGATGCATCCTTTGTTTTACTAAGTTCTATTGCTTTTGCATACCTTTCTCTAAGCAATTCTTCAAGGTGACTATTGACAGCTTTTACGATACCTTCAACATTTTTTGTTTCCAATGAATGATCTGCCATTCCTATCAGAGGTGTCATGGAACCTGCAGGTTTTAAGCCTGTATAGGGCTCTCCTTCGCCTTCTCTATGTAAACGAACCAACGTTTCCAGGAAATGAGTTTCCAAAATTTTATTTACTTCTTTATTGGTGCCAGGAAGTTTTAGAGTTTGATTGAACTTAGCAGTAACTTCTTTTTCATATTTTGGTTCTACCCATTTCAATACCAGTTCTACCTTGTTTTGCTTAAGAGCTTTTAGTGCATCTTTAATTACAGGGCCATCATAAGAGTCACAATGAGCAAATGATTGAAATCCTGTTAATGCTGTGAACATTAAAACAAAAAGTAAAGATGCTATTCCCTGGAATAAAGGTCTTTTGATTTGTCTTTTTTTGATGTTTAATTTTGCTGTTTTCATAATTTAATGTTTTTGCTGTTATTTATTTTTGTTTCCACAAAGCTACTCCAGCCGTACGGCGAAACTGTTACACAATTCAGTGAATAAATTGCATATTTTTATGATTTTAATATCTCCAGGTGATTATCTCTTTGTTTTTTTATCTTTTTAAAATATGATGGAGTGAGGCCGGTAACTTTCTTGAATTGATTACTCAAATGAGCATTACTTGTATATCCTAATTTATAAGCGATTTGATTTAGCGTAAGCTCGTCATAAACCAAAAGTTCTTTAACCTTGTCAATTCTTTGTGCTATTACAAATTTCTCAATCGTAATACCTTCAGATTCCGAAAAGAGGTTGCTTAGATAATTGTAATCATAATTAAGTTCTTTAGAAAGAATAGAAGATGTATTTTGATTAGGCTTTTCCTCATTTTCAGCATGCATCAGATTAATAATTGTCGTTTTAATTTTTTAAATAATGCGGCTCCGCCTGTCATCAATCAAATCCAGGCCTATAGATTGCAATCCTGTGGAGAGTCCGGCCAGCTTCTCTTTTGATAATTTTTCATTTAGAAAAATAGAGCCTAACTCAATATGATTGTATGATATCCCTAAATTTTGAAGTAATTCTTTTAAGGCTGTAATACAATGAAGACAAACCATATTTTTAATGTGTAAAATCATTTTATTTTATTTTATCATTATCAATTATCCTTCATCCTTATTTTTCAAACTCGTCAATAATGTATAAGTTTCTTTTGTTACGATAGTCTTTCCGGATAAATCTTTATCTGAAGTAACTTCTGTAAATCTATTTTCACTTTTCCCAATTTAAATCTCCACCATTTTAAATTTATTATTACCGGTATTTTTAAAAATGTATTCTTTCCCAACAAAACGAAGTTTGCATTTATTTAGGTTTTACTAAACTATCCGCGGGGTATTTTCCCTCCATTTCTTTCATTGCAATGGCTGCCCAATTTTCCAGTAATAATTTTTGATCAGCATTTAATGATGCATCCCGATGAAGAGATGTGTAAGAAAACATAGGCATATCATCACCTTTTACTTCTTTGCCTATTTCTTTAAACTTTTTATATCGTCTGTAGGTGGGATAGTTAGCAAATTCTGAAAAATTCAATTCCTTTTTACCTTCTACAATGTGATCATCAAGAAACCACGCTACAGGCTGAATTTTTGAATACCATGGATAATGCGTGGTGTTGGTGTGGCAATCATTGCAGGAAATTTTCAGGATTTGCTGCACATCAGCAGGTACCTGCTGAACGGCTGTAATTTGATTGGCGGCGATTTCTTCACCTGCATTTTTTTGAAGGCCTTATAAATTGAATTATAATGAAAGCAATTACTAAAATAATCGATATAATTTTTAATACTTTTTTCATGAGACTATTTTTTTATGGTGAAATATTTAGTTTAACTTTTACGCTGGTTATTCATGCTGGAATTTGTTCTAATAAACAAAACACAAAACTTAACTGCAATTTATATTCAGGATTTTATCTGTAAGTTTAATCCAATTTATATTTTTAATTACGCAAAAGTTATATTTTTTTACAAACTATTCTAATGATAATTGTCATTCTGAAAAGTGATTGCTATCATATAAATAACCCTAAATAACTAACTGCTTTTTTTGAGACCACTTGTTTAGTTCATTGCTCATTCTGATCATGTGGGCAATCTTTTTATCCGTCAAAGTCATATTTGTTCAATTTATTGTTCTTAAAGCAATAGAATTCATAACCCGGATTTCTGCCTAACCTGAATACTTTCTCTAATAAAATATGATCAAATATTTCAGAAAGTTCCTGGTATTTCAATTTTAGTTTTTCCGGAAGTTCGGTTTGTTGAATCGGTCGTTCAATTTCTAAACTATCACTATATGAATATTCGAGATCAAAACTGCTTTCTTTCCATTTTATTGATGCCTCATAGAACCCTGCGACTTCACTAAGTTTGTCGTGTTTCATGATCAAATTCGAAGTACTAAAAAGCAATACAATTCCTGAAACGACCATTGCAGTATATCCAATTTTTTTGAATGCAAACTCACTTAAGTAGGGCAAAATATACTTTACGCTATAAGATGAAATAATAGCGCTAATTGCAATGGTGATTCCTACCCAAAATGCAAATGTTGAATACAAACCCAATAATAAATAAATGACCAATTTAATTGAATGCAAAAATATTTCGTTCGCTGCCCTGGTCGCAATTATTTCTTCTTTTGTAAGACCATAGCGGAGGTAGAAACGATTAAATAAAAGCCCGACTGCACCGGTAATGCCACTTATAAAACCTGCGAAAAAACCTACTAACGCTAAAATATATTTAGAATACGATTTCCCTTCTTTTCCAATTTCTTTTTTGCTTCTAAAGAGTTCAGCTAAATTAGTAATAAGAAATAATGCTACGAAAAATTGTAAATAATTTGGATTTACATATTTGATCAGCCAGGCTCCGAAAATAACTGCCGGAATTGAAAACGGAACAAACCAAAAGAAGATCTTCCAGTTGATCGCTTTTCTAAATACTGCTATTCTTGAAGCAGAACTGGAGAATGTTCCAATGGTCAATGCAAATGGTATAACCGGCGAAGGCAAAATCAAATTTAAAATGGGTATTAAAATCAAACTTGCTCCACCTCCGGAAATGGCACTGATCCAGAAAGCTATAATTGTAGCGAGAAACAACAGAGATATATTCAAAATCATATTTTTTATTCGTTAATTATAATACTTTAATTTAATTCATTCTTTCTCCCGGTATCCGGATATGAAACGGGGTGTGTGCTATTAATCATGCTGCTTTTTCCTTGCTTCATCTCCGTAATGGTGATTTTGAATGTTATCGGTAGAAATTTCAGTATGCCTTATCTGACCTCCAAAGTATCCTGTTCTTGCAACCAGCCCGAAACTGACAAGTGAAATAAGAAGTATAATAGTAGAGATGAATTTTGTAAATGAAGTTTTATAACGGCTCATTAAAAAGGCTGCCACAGAAAATATCCCCAATACAATCAAACTTATCAAAGCATACATAGCAGCATCCTCATGGATATCAATCAAATTTTCAGTCACTCCTTTTATGTCTTCAACAGCATCTTCAGCTCTTTCACCTGTTAAGTAAGCGATGCCCGCGCCAATGGCAGAAATGATAAAAATAAAATAAGCTGCATTCTTTGTATGGTTACTCTTCATCCAAAGTGTAATGATTTTAATAAATTTTCCCCTTGCTGTTATCAAATTGCCGCAGCGTGCAGGTGCTTTTGTTTTATAATTATAGCCACAAAGTGGTCTGCGTATCATAAATAATTTTTGTATTCGCATCATTCATTATTCTTGCACTTTTAAAAAATGATGTCTTTTTATTTTTCTTCTTCTTTTTTTCTTCCTTCTCCTTTTCTTTCTTCTTATCGCTTTTTTCATTTTCTTTTTGGATGGAAGTATCTGCATTGTTTTGTACGGGAGCTTTCATATGTGCATACGTCTTAGCGTTTCCGCAAGAGGATAGAAAAAAACTTCCTGCTGCAAGGAATGTAATGGGAATAATTGATAGCTTTTTCATTTTATTTTGATTAATTTGTTTTGAATAAATTATAAAACAAAGATGCTATTCTGGTATTTTGGATTGGCTTAATCCTTTCTTAAGATTAGCTTAAGAAAATGAAATAGAAGCAATTAGACCGGTAAATAGAGAGAAATACAACTTACAAAATATGATTAGCATCATTAATAAATGAGGAAAAAGAATTTAACTTTGATAGCATATAAATTAATACACAAATGAAGAAAGTCTTAAAAACGATACTAATTATTATAATAATTGCTTTTATAGGTATTCAATTTTTCAGACCTCAAAAAAATTTAGGGGAAGAAATAGCTGCAAACCAAATTACGGCTGTGCAAAATGTTCCGGACAACGTGCAACAAATTTTAAAAGTCTCCTGCTATGATTGTCACAGTAATACAACGCACTATCCCTGGTATGATAACATTCAACCTGTGGCCTTCTTTCTGCATGATCACATTGTAGAAGGAAAAAAGGAATTGAATTTTTCAGAGTTTGCTACATATCCAACTTACAGGCGTTATAAAAAGTTCAAAGAAATTCAGAAACAAATTAAGGAGGATGAGATGCCCTTGTTTTCTTACACCATACCACATCGGAACGCCGTACTTGACGCAGAACATAAAACAACTTTAATAGACTGGGCTGCTAATTCAATGAAAGAAATGGAAGCGAATTATCCTGTGGATAGTTTGGTGAAACCTAAGTAAATGCCGGATTTAAAGCCTGTGATCATTAACAGTTGTTAGCTGCATTAGAACAGGGGCAACAGGCAGAGAAATTTTAAAATTGGCCAGACTTTTAATTTCAAAACTCAAAGCTCATAGCTCATAGCTCAAACTTCATTAGTTTAATTAATTGCCGAACTTTGCAAACTATGAGCATTCTTAATTCTATTTTTTCCGATCCGGCTTTAATAAATGAAATCACTTCTAAATCCCGCCAAAAGAAACTTTTAAAAGAGGAGATTTTAATTTTACCTGGCGATACATTGGTTTTTGTTCCGATAGTACTTAGTGGAGTGCTGCGAATTGTACGGGAAGATGCTGAAGGACGCGAGGTCTTTTTGTATCATTTATATCCCTCACAAACATGTGCTATGGCAGTAAATTGCTGTCAATCGCGAAAGAAAAGTATGATAAAGGTGATTGCAGAAGATGAAGCAGAGGTACTGCTGGTGCCTACCGACCTGATTGACCAATTATTTAAATATCCCGGATGGAAAGAATTTATCAACAATACCTATAACAGCCGCTTTGCAGAACTTATAGATGTGATAGACTTAATTGCTTTTAGCAGCCTGGACAAAAAAATATTGAATTACCTGGAAAGGAAAAGAGAAGCATTAGGTACTTCCGCTTTATTAATAACACACCAACAGATAGCGACCGAATTAAACACGCACCGGGAGGCTGTAAGCCGTTTGTTGCGTACAATGGAACAAAAGGGGATTGTTAAGTTAGGCAGAAATACAATTGAATTACTTTAATCCAGATGTCGTGATAGTTTGATAATTTCTTTCTAAAAAGTATTATTTATTCCAGGGTTCCTACTTTATTTTTATTAGACAGTTTATCTTTAAGCCTTTCTGAAGAGTGAGGATATAATAGAATTTGTGTCCAATTCTGAGTACATGCTTTAGAGTGTATTCCAATTTGTCGCATCGCCTCGTTAAAAGTGGGCGGTGAGGATATTGCTCACGGCAGAAGACCCGCCCACAGAGCGCTGCACGGGTTGGTGTGCCCACCAACACGTGAAAATTTGATATGCATCCTTCTATAGTGATTTGATTGAAAAGATACCTGAATTACCCTTCCATCTCAGCCCGTTCTGAAAAATTATTTTCTCCTATCCAACAAATGTTCCCAATAGAGTGTTTGGGCTTTTGCAATTTTGCTGCACTTATTAATACATAAATATTAAATCGGGCAAATGAAGATCTTGAAAAAAAGGTATTGGGTGATTAGCAGGATGTTTTTTACAATGGTTTTATTGGGATTGTTTTTTACCAGGACTACTGCGCAACAGAAAACAGAATTTCTTTCTATGAAAGAGGCAATAGAATCAGTAACCTCAAACAATCATTCCGTTCAATCCGCAGGTATAGATGAAGCGATTGCCCTGGAAAAACTGAAGCAAAGTAATGCGGCCTTTCTTCCGCAAATCAATTTTACGTATACGGCAATTGCAACTAACAATCCGTTGAATGTCTTTGGATTTAAACTCCAGCAAAGAATTGTAACGGAGGCTGATTTTAATCCCAAACTTTTGAATCATCCGGAAGCAGTTTCGGATTTCACTACTAAAATCGAAGTGCAGCAGCCGCTCATCAATATGGATGCTGTTTACATGAAAAAAAGTGCAGCCGCCCAGCTAGAAAGTTATCAGCTAAAGACAAAAAGAACCAAAGAGTACCTTGCTTTTGAAACACAAAAAGCCTATTACCAATTACAGATGGCGCTCCAGGCGATAGCAGTTTTGGAAGAATCGCTTGTAATGGGAAAATCAATCTATGATTTCACCAAGAACCGTATGAACCAGGGCCTTGTGCAAAAATCGGATTTATTGAATGCTGATGTGCAGGTTTTGGGGATACAAAGCAACTTGGAAGAAGCTAAAGCAAATGTATTAAATGTCTCAGATTATTTAAGCATATTGATGAATAAACCCACGGGTGTTTTGTACACGACTGATAAAATGAAACAAGTACAACCAAATGGAGAAATTGCATTGACCATTTCTCAAAACCGTGCGGATTTTCTTGCCATAGAAAAGGCAATGGACGCAACAGAGTTGATGTCACAATCTATGAGAAAGAAATACCTTCCACGCTTGAATGCCTTTGGTTCTTACCAGTTGAACGATAGAAAAGTATTCGGATTCAACGCTGATGCATACATGGCAGGAATCCAGCTTAGCTGGAATATTTTTGATGGTAACAACGTGAAAAGACAAGTTGCCGGACTGCAATTAGAGAAAGACAAACTGGAAGTTCAGCTTCATTCCATGCAACAGGAAAATCAATTGTTGCTGGATAAGGAAAAAAGGAATCTTTCCAATGCCTTGTTTAAAATAAAACAACAGCACGCAGCAATAGCTCAGGCTGATGAAGCATTGCGCATTCTTCAAAACCGCTATGAAGAAGGACTGGTTAGCACAACGGATGTTCTTGCAGCCCAAAATCAATTTTCACAACAAAAACTCATGCTGACCCAGGCAATATTTACCATGAATATCAGCCGGGCGCATATCCAATTTTTATCCGTATCGGAAATCAATAATTAAAATTAATTATGAACATCAAGCACACAACAATTTTATTTTCTCTTGGATTGATTATCCTGTTAGCAACTTCCTGCTCATCTGGTAAAGATGAACAAGCAACAATGACAGAGGTGCCTGCAGTGCAGGTAAGTATCGGAAATCCTGTTGCAAGCACAGATAATTCTGTATTGCTTACGGGGCAAATTGAATCCGCACAATCCGCCAATATAAGTACGAGGGTGATGGGTTATATCACCTCCATCAAAGTAAAAGTAGGCGACCATGTAAACAAAGGGCAGTTATTGGTAACCATCAGCAACGATGATATTCTGGCAAGACGCTCACAGGCTGACGCAATGCTCTCTGGAGCGCGCGCCTCTTCTGCAAATGCTGAAAAAGATTATCAAAGATTCACGAATCTGTACAAACAAAAAAGTGCGACTGCCAAGGAATTGGATAACGTTACTCTTCAATATCAGTCTGCAAAGGCCGGGGTAGAATCTGCTTTGCAAATGAAGGCAGAAGCGAATGCTATGCTTGCTTACACAAATATTATAGCACCTTTTTCAGGAGTAGTTTCTCAGAAGTTAGCAGATGCAGGAAGTATGGCAAATCCCGGAATGCCAATTCTTGTTTTAGAACAAAATAAAAATCTGCAGGTAAGTTCAGTAATACCGGAAACCGAAATCAACCGGATAAAATTGAAAGCACCGGCTACAGTTTCTGTCAATTCCATAGATAAAACATTCTCAGGATTAATAACGGAAATAAGCACTTCATCTATGGGCACGGGCGGTCAGTTTATTGTAAAGATCAGCATACCCCGGGAAGCACAAAACGGATTGAATGCTGGTATGTATGCGAATGTAACGATTGCAACAGAAGGCAAATCTGCTTTAGCTAACAATGAATCTGTCCTGATTCCTTCAAGCGCGATACATCAAATCGGACAATTAAGTGCACTTTATACCAAAAGCGGTATTGACAAAGCTTTACTCAGATATGTGCGCCTTGGAAAAACGTATGGAGATAATGTAGAAGTGCTTTCAGGATTGAACAATAACGAAAGTTTTATTGTATCTGCCGAAGGCAAACTATATAATGGAGTACCGGTAAGAGTAAAATAGACATTGATTTTAAAAGAACTGATTAATTAAAGAAATATGATGAACGAAGGAATTGCCGGGAATATCGCGAAAGGTTTTTTGCGCTCTAAGCTGACCATTTTATTAATGGTGGTATTTCTGCTCATTGGAGCGTATGCTACCATGCACATACCGCGTGAAGAAGAACCACAGATTGAAGTGCCGATGGCGGATATTTTTATCGGCTTCCCCGGTGCAGAACCCAAAGAAGTGGAGTCCAAAGTGGTGGCACCATTGGAAAAGATTGTCTCTAACATCAAAGGTGTGGAGTATGTATATTCCACTTCAATGAAGGGGCAGGCGATGCTGATCGTACAATTTTATGTGGGCGAAGATGTGGAAAAGAGCCTGGTAAAGCTCTATAATGAGCTGATGAAAAATATGGATAAAATGCCGGAAGGCGTTACCATGCCATTGGTAAAATCAAGAGCCATTGATGACGTTCCTGTTCTGGGGTTAACAGTCTGGAGCGAGCATTATGATGACTATACTTTGAGGCAAATAAGTGAAGAATTAAAAAATGAAATCAAGAAGATACCTGATGTTGCAGATGTAAATATTTTAGGTGGGAGAAGCCGGGAAATAAAAGTGATTTTAGATAAAGATAAAATGGCTTCTAATGGACAGGATTTTCTATCCATTAGCAAAAGTATCCGTGGAAGTAACGGGCAATTAGCTTCAGGAACTCTGCTCAAAAATGATGTAGCTTTTGCGGTGCAGACAGGAAGTTTTTTAAATTCGGCGGATGAGTTGAAAGATTTGGTTGTGGGTGTAAACGGACAGCAACCTGTTTACCTGCGACAGGTGGCTAAGGTAGAAGATGGGCCGGAAACCGCAAAGGAATATGTATCGTTTGGGTATGCGATGGGAGATGCAAAGAATGCCGGTAAATTCAATTCAGAATATCCGGCCATCACCTTATCTATTGCTAAAAAGCCGGGAGCGGATGCTATGCGGCTTTCAGAACAGATTTTAAATAAAGTAAAGCATCTGCAAAGCAATATTATTCCGGATGAAGTACACATTGCCACCACAAGAAATTACGGTGAGACGGCTTCCGATAAAGTAGCTGAATTATTGTTCCATTTGTTCGTAGCGATAGTAGCGGTTACGTTATTTGTAATGCTGGCAATGGGCTGGCGTGGAGGTTTGGTTGTATTTCTTTCTGTACCTGTTACGTTTGCCATGACGCTTCTCAGTTATTACCTGATGGATTATACACTGAACCGCATCACTCTGTTTGCGTTAGTGTTTATCACAGGTATTGTTGTAGATGATTCCATTATCATCGCTGAGAATATGCACCGGCATTTTAAAATGCGCAGATTACCATATAGACAGGCGGCAATTTATGCTATTAACGAGGTAGGAAACCCGACTATTCTGGCAACCTTTACGGTGATAGCCGCGGTATTGCCCATGGCGTTTGTGTCGGGATTGATGGGGCCCTACATGAGTCCCATGCCAATAGGAGCTTCTATTGCCATGATGCTTTCATTAATAGTGGCCTTAACACTTACACCGTACCTGGGGTATATATTCCTGCGTGAAAAAGCAAAAAGAAATGAGGTTCAGAAAGAGCCAGTACGATTGGAACAAATGCGTATTTATAAGCTCTATTATAATTTTATTAATCCAATGTTGGCTTCGAGGAAAAAACGCTGGGTGTTTATGGTGTCACTTGCAGTAGTGCTATTGGGCTCTCTGACGTTGTTTTATACGAAAAGTGTCGCCGTAAAAATGCTTCCTTTTGATAATAAGAATGAATTTCAGGTGATGATTGATATGCCGGAAGGAACTACACTGGAAAAAACCGCAGCGATTACGCGTGAAATCAGCCAATATCTTTCCACACAAAAATTAGTACGCAATTACCAGGGTTATGTGGGCACTGCGGGGCCTATAAGTTTCAATGGTTTGGTGAGGCATTATGATTTAAGAAGTGGTGAAAATGTCGCGGACATACAGGTGAATCTTTTGGATAAAAAAGACAGGAAATTACAAAGTCATGCAATCGTAAAGCTGCTGCGGCCAGCCATACATGAGATTGGTAAAAAATATAATGCGAATGTAAAGTTGGTAGAAATTCCGCCGGGACCTCCTGTTCTTTCAACATTAGTGGCAGAAATTTATGGTCCGGATCATGACCAGCAAATTGAAATTGCGCACCAGGTGAAAGAATTGATAGCTTCCACTCCTGATGTGGTGGATGTGGATTGGATGGAAGAAGATGACCAGCCTGAATATCACTTTGAAATAGACAAAGAGAAAGCCATGCGTAAGGGAATCGCTCCGGCTCAGATTGTGGGTACTATGAATGCCGCTCTATCGGGAATGAATGCGGGAACCTTACATCAGCCTGCAAGTTTTGACCCCGTAAAGATTAACCTGCAACTAAGTGATGCGGATAAATCCGGAATAGCTGATCTGATGAATATAAAGATCATCAACCAACAGGGAACAGCAATGCCTGTGAGTGATATGGTGACCATCACGAAAAGAATAAAAGAAAAAAGCATTTACCGGAAGAATCAAAAGAGAGTGGTTTTTGTACTTGCTGATATGGCCGGTGCGTTGGAAAGCCCTTCGTACGCCATGAGTGGCATATCTGAAAAATTGGGTGACATAAAACTTCCGGCAGGATATACTTTAAATGAAGAATACACGCAACAGCCGGAACTGGAAGATAATTTCTCCTTGAAATGGGATGGAGAGTGGCAGATAACATACGAAGTATTCCGGGATCTGGGCATCGCGTTTATGGTGGTGATATTAATCATTTATATGTTGATCGTGGCATGGTTTCAAGACTTTAAAGTACCCTTAATCATGCTGTCTGCAATCCCCTTATCACTCATAGGTATTGTAATCGGCCATTGGATAATGGGCGCTTATTTTACTGCTACTTCCATGATCGGATTTATTGCTTTGGCCGGAGTCATGGTACGAAATTCTATTTTGCTTGTTGACTTTATCAATATCAGGTTAAAAGAGAAGGTTCCTTTAAAACAGGCAATCATCGAAGCCGGGGCTGTACGTACAACGCCGATTTTGTTAACTGCAGGTGCAGTGGCTTTGGGTGCCATTATCATATTATTTGACCCCATTTTCCAGGGGCTGGCCATTTCATTAATTGGAGGTACCATCACGTCTACCTTCCTGACTTTGCTGGTAGTGCCACTGTTGTATTTCCGTATGATGCGTAATAAAGTAAAATAACTAAAACAATAAAAATGACAGACATGAAACTCTTAATTATTACAGCTATAAAAGAATCTCAGAATAATATCGCTGGTATTTTTAAAAAAACAGGAATTCAGGTGTTCAGTGTTTCGGAAATAGCCGGCTTCAAGGAAGGGACTTCCATAAGCCTTACGCATAGTTGGTTTGGCAGCGGCGGCGATTCCGTGGATTCCATTATGCTTTTCAGTTTTACTGAAAAGGAAAGGGCGGAAAAAGCTTTGGGATTGATTAAGGAATTTAATGAAAGCGAGCAGTCGGATTTTCCAGTGAGAGGGTTTATTGTGGCGGTAGAGAGTTTTGGATTTTAAAAATGATCAACAGAGAATAAGCCTTGAAGCTTTTGATAAAAATAAAATATACATTCACAAAAAATAAATTTATGAGAGAAAGAATTGTAAGAACGGTTGCAGGAACGATGGTGCTTCTAAGTATATCACTTTCACAATTACATAGCATTCACTGGTTATGGCTAACCGCATTTGTAGGATTCAATTTACTGCAATCTTCCATAACAAAGTTTTGCCCGTTGGAGTGGGGGCTGAAAAAGGCGGGAATTGCTTCGGGAAATGATGGAGGAGGGTGTTGCTGATTTTTTAATCCTATAAAAGTCGTTCGGATTTTGAGAGATATTATATCGAAGGTATCATTCCAATTCTTTAAGCCTGAAAACCATTCATATTTTATTTAAAGGGATAACAGTTGCCAAAGGTGACAACTTATATTCTTTGAGAACTAACTATTAATGCTAAGGCCCACTCTATTCGGAATAAATCAATTACTAAACCAATCTCCCGATTTTAAAGAAAAGAGAATTGTACACGTTTGTAATGTTGCCTCCTTAACGAATAATGGGGTTGCATTCAGAGTGGCAGTTTACTGTAACAGATGAAAACAAATTTCGCCAGGTAAGAATGGGTATTTCTTTGATTGACGCTCTTTTAAAACTGTATCCTTCTGAGGTAAAAGAACGATTGTATGATACTCACGCCAACCCCGTCGGAAAAGAACATCTTGATAATTACTAGGTGTGCTGCATTCTTTAAATAAAATTAAAAGGGATTAAGAAATAATAACGGATGTTTCAAATGAGAGGAAAGAGATGATGGCGGATTTTTTGATTTATCAATAATTATATTTGTTCTTTAGGATCATTTTTTACCCGCTAAATAATTGTAGAT
>JBBSUB010000044.1:0-22555 GCA_038235345.1 Chitinophagales bacterium | reverse complement strand
TTAATCTTCGATTATATAAACGGATTTCACGATGCTGCTAACTCTATTGCAACCATCGTTTCTACCAAAGTGTTGACTCCTTTCCAGGCAGTGGTTTGGGCAGCTGTTTTTAACTTTGTCGCTTTTTTTATATTTAAAGAAAATGGGGTGGCAAATACTATTGCCAATACCGTAAAACATGAATTTATTACTCTTGCCGTAGTGTTCGCAGGCTTGGTTGCAGCCATAATCTGGAATTTGTTTACCTGGTGGTTTGGTATTCCTTCCTCTTCCTCTCATGCCCTCATCGGTGGATTTGCAGGGGCTGCGATTGCTCATGCGGGATTCACCTCTGTAAACCCGGAACCCATTCTGAAAATAGCCGGATTTATTTTTATAGCTCCTCTGATAGGTATGATCATGGCCTATATTATTTCCCTTTGGTTTATGAATTCTTTCCGCAAAGGAAATACTCCAAAAGTCATTTCCCTGGCAATAATAACGATCCTGATAATTTTTCTTGCAAACTTTTTGGAATTTGATAAAACGAAGATCATTTCTCACTACGATAGTTATTTTCTGAATGTTCTTTTTTACTCTCCGAATTTTAAATGGGTATTACTGGCCTTCATCATTTTTGTCATGGCCGCATTTACTTTTTTCCTCAATACCCTTAATACTGCCAGGGCCAATAAATGGTTTAAAAAACTTCAATTAGTTTCCTCTGCAGCCTTTAGTATCGGTCATGGTGGAAACGATGCCCAAAAAGTAATGGGAATTATAACGGCTGCCCTTATTGCCCATGGAACCATCGGATCTTTTGAAGAGATGCCTGTATGGGTACCTCTTTCCTGTTATGCTGCTATTGCACTTGGAACGCTTAGTGGTGGTTGGAAGATCATTAAAACCATGGGCACAAAAATTACTAAGGTAACTCCTTTTGAAGGTGTAGCTGCGGAAACTGCCGGTGCTATCACCCTTTTTGTGACAGAGTTTTTAAAGATACCAGTCAGCAGTACGCATACCATAGCCGGTTCAATAATTGGTGTTGGAGCTACCAAACGTCTTTCTGCTGTTCGTTGGGGCATTACCGTTAATTTGCTTTGGGCCTGGATCATTACAATTCCTATCAGCGCCCTTCTTGCCGGGTTAGTTTATTTTATTTATCATTTAATATTCCCGTCGGTGTTTTCATAACAAAGTATTTATTTACTTTGTAGGATGAAAAAAATATTGGTGACTGGCGGATGCGGCTATATCGGCGCACATACAATTGTAGATTTACTCGAAAATGGATTTGACCCAATTTGTGTAGACGATAACTCAAAGTCCACTCCGTTACTCCTTAAAGGTGTGGAGCAATTAACCGGGAAAAAAGTCAAAAACTACAAGGTTAACCTGTGCAATTTTGACGATACATTCGCCATCTTCCAGGAAAATACAGATATACAGGGTATCATTCATTTTGCTGCATTTAAAGCAGTTGGTGAATCCGTTAGTTTGCCCTTGGCCTATTATGAGAACAACATGGTTTCCCTGATCAATATTTTAAAATGTGCACAGGAATTTAAAGTGTCTCATTTTATTTTTTCTTCTTCCTGCACGGTTTACGGAAGCCCGGATAGCATACCGGTTACCGAACAGAGTCCCATTAAGCCGGCAGAATCGCCTTATGGTGCTACCAAACAAATGGGTGAAATAATCGTTTCAGACACGACTAAAGTATGTGAAATGAAAAGTGTTTTGCTCCGGTATTTTAATCCCGTTGGAGCACATCCTTCCATTTTGATAGGCGAATTACCCCTGGGTAAACCGGAAAATTTAGTGCCGGCAATTACCCAAACTGCTATTGGAAAAATTGAGCAATTAACAGTTCATGGTGCGGATTACTCTACCAGAGATGGTTCGTGTCTCCGTGATTACATACATGTATGCGATATTGCGCACGCTCATACGCTTGCCTTAAAGCATTCTATGGACAACGAGCAGGCAAAAAAGATTGAGATTTTCAATTTGGGTACTGGCGAAGGTGTAACCGTTTTGGAAGCCATTGAGGCATTTGAAAAAGTTAGCGGCAAAAAGCTGAACTATAAGATCGGACCTCGTCGTCCGGGAGATGTGGTGGCTATTTATGCAAATAATTCTTTTGCCCGCGAACAACTCAAATGGGATCCAAAATATAACCTGGAAGATATGATGGATACCGCCTGGAAATGGGAAGTGAAATTACATCAGCAGGCGATTTTTAATAATCCCGACATACAAATGAATTAGAAAAAGTTTCTATTCCTGAAATAATCTTATTTCTTAACCCGGGGTATCAAAAAAAAACGCTGGGGTTGAGGACATGGGTAATCTAAGTTTCCAACTGAAAAGGTTTTGCTTCGGGCAAGAATTTTAGTAGCAACTATTTCCTGCGAAAATGATCACTAATTTAGGTCGATACTTTGCAGGAACCTTATTTCTACCATTAATAAAAACAGGCGTCTTTAGAGTGATGAAATACCTTATATTTATTTTCTATACCAATTCTATAAATCAAAAATTAATTTCATGAAATTTTTTAAAGGACTACCGGTGCTTTTGTTTATTACACTACCGGCTTTATTATTTGCCCAACCGGTAAATACGGATGTGATAAATAAAATACGGCAGGAAGGATTACAAAACTCAAAAGTAATGGATATTGCTTTTCATCTGACTGATGTGAACGGACCACGTGTAACAGCCTCTCCGGGCTTAATGCGTGCCTCAGATTATGCTATAAAGAAACTCACTGATTGGGGACTATCCGGTGCAAAATTAGATGCCTGGGGCGATTTTGGAAAGGGTTGGGAGTTGGAAAAATCCTATGTTGCCATTACATCTCCCTGGTATAAATCAATATCAGCTTATCCTAAAGTATGGACTGGTGGCACAGATGGGCTGAAAAGTGGAGACATGGTATTGATCTCTGCAAAGGATTCAGCAGGACTGGACGCTTATCGTGGAAAATTAAAAGGAAAGATCCTGATCCTGGATAATACCATCAATTATAAACAACGCTTTAATGCAGATGCTATCAGGTACACAGATGCGGAATTGGATTCTATGCAACAGATGCAATTGAAGCCAGTAGATACAGCGGCTATGCGCCAAAGAATGGAGCAATTTAGAAGCCGTAACAGGGGCGGGCTAAGAAGTATGATGAGTGCTTTAATGGAAATGGCTAAGAAAGAAGGTGCTATAGCAATGGTAAGTTCAGGCGCCAGAAATCATGACGGAACTATTTTTGTTCAACAGGCGGGACCCTATAAAATATCTGATCCTGCTAATTTTTTGGATATTGCTATCGGACTGGAAGATTTTAATATGATGGTAAGACTTTTAAGAAATAATACCCCGGTAAAAATGGACCTTGATGTGAAAACCAAATTTCAAACAAAGGATACGAAAGGATATAATGTAATTGCAGAAATTAAAGGCTCAGATAAAAACCTGAAAGATGAAATTGTCATGTTGGGCGGTCACCTGGATTCATGGCATGGCTCTACAGGAGCTACAGATAATGCATCGGGAAGTGCAGTAATGATGGAAGCCGTACGGATTTTAAAAGCGCTGAACGTTCAGCCAAAGAGAACGATTCGTATTGCACTTTGGAGTGGGGAAGAGCAGGGAATTTATGGCTCAAGAGAATATGTGAAGAAAACTTTTGGTGACAGAGCTACTATGAAATTATTGCCGGCTCATGAAAAATTCTCTGTTTATTTCAACCTGGATAACGGTACCGGAAAAATTCGCGGCATACATCTCCAGGAAAATGAAGCGGCAAGAGAAACCTTTACAAATTGGTTTGCTCCTTTCGCAGATCTGGATGCAAAAACGATTACGATCAGCAATACAGGAGGTACAGATCATTTATCCTTTGATGCCCTGGGATTACCGGGTTTTCAATTTATACAGGATCCGATAGAATATGATACCCGCACGCACCACAGCAATATGGACAGTTACGATCACCTGATAGAAGATGATTTAAAACAAGCGGCTACGATTGTTGCTGCCCTGGTGTATAATGCCTCTATGGCCGATCAAAAGGTTCCCCGTAAAGCAATGCCTGCGGCTACACCCGGACGTTAAAAATATTTTTTTTGTTTTAATTTTAAACGCCTCTTTTTCTAAGGAGGCGTTTTTGTTTGACAATTTCAAATTATGCTTTCAGAAATAAATAAAGAAGTACTCAATAGCATAGAAGCTGGATGTGTACTCATTTCACACTAAATGCCTGCTTTCATTCCGGATTTTTTGATAAAAATGGGCAATTTTTTTCCTTGAAAAAACGTTAAGGTTCTGCAAATGCCTGAAACTCAATTAAACCGGGAAGCAAAATTGCATTCTATGATTCATAACAACCATTATTATTTATAAACTTAAAAAGAACATCATGAAAAAAATACTACTCTCTCTTGTTATAATTTCCACTTTTGCGGCATGTAACAATAACGACAAAACAGATACAACTCAAAGAAATATTCAGTTACTCCGGGATTCGACGGTATATACCAATTCAAATGTATATTCAGATACAATGGCTCATGTGACTGTAGAAGATCAGGTTTCTGAAAAACCGGTCACTCAAAGAATATCGCCTAAAGCTCCGCAGAAAAAGACGGTAAGTGTTTCTGCAAAAAGGGGTAATAAAGCACCCGTTTATGTCAAAACAAATGAGCAAAGAACAGAAACTAATTCAGGAAGCGGTCAAAATTCAGAAGTTGGAGGTTCGAATGGAAACACCGGAAATACCGGTTCAACAGCTCCACAGGTAGAAAAAAAGAAAGGCTGGAGTAAAGCGACCACAGGTGCTGTAATTGGTGGAGCAGCCGGCGCAGCCGGTGGAGCGATCATCAGTAAGAAAAAAGGCGTAGGTGCTGTAGTAGGTGCCGTCGTAGGTGCAGCAAGTGGTTACATCATTGGTAAAGACATGGATAAAAAAGATAAGAAAAATTAGTTTTGGATTGATTTAAGGTTATAATCTTCCCCCTTTTGGGGGAAGTTTTTTTTGATCATTATCGTACAAATTGCAGGCTTGCCTCAGCCTGGATTAAATCATCCGGAAATCCAATTAGGTGATGTATTCTATTAATATTTTTGTGCTCTTTCATATTGATCCGGCCACAGAATATCTTCTTCTAATTCATGCGCGGCATGCAGCGGGAAATATGGATCACGTAGAAATTGCCGTGCAAGAAGTACAAGATCTGCTTGTCCGGATTCCAGAATGTTTTCTGCTTCATGTACTGTGGTGATTAGCCCGACAGCACCCGTTAAAATACCCGATTCCTTCCTGATTTTTTCAGAAAAAGAAACCTGGTAAAGCGGTGCTACAGGAATTTGTTGATCGTGTGCGTTACCACCGGAAGAACAATCAAGCACATCCACACCCATATCTTTTAGGATCTTTGCCAATATTACAGAATCATTTTCATCCCATCCGCCGGGAGCCCATTCTGTAGATGATATACGGACAAATAGAGGCATCTCTTCCGGAATAACTTCCCTGGTAGCAATGACTATTTCAAGCAGAAATTTTATCCTGTTATCAAAGCTTCCTCCATAATCATCTGTCCGGTGATTACTCAATGGCGATAAAAATTGATTGATCAAATACCCATGCGCCGCATGTATTTCGATAATTTCAAAACCTGCTTCCAAAGAACGTTTTGCAGCTTCCTTGAATGTTTGTATCATCGATTGAACTTCTTCCCTGCTCATTTCAAGTGGAACCGGATCTCCTTCTTTAAAAGCTATAGCAGACGGCGCAATAGTTTGCCAGCCGCCTTCCGATTCTGTTGCAGGCCTTCTTCCTTTCCAGGGACTTAAATGACTTGCTTTTCTTCCCGCGTGCGCCAGTTGAATGCCCGGTACAGAATTATTTTCTTTTATAAAAGTTGTTATAGTTTTTAAAAATGAAATGTGGTCATTTTTCCAGATACCCAGGTCATCCGGAGATATTCTCCCTTCCGGAGAAACAGACGTTGCTTCACAAAACACAAGACCTGCTCCGCCAACTGCCCTGCTTCCCAAATGAACCAAATGCCAGTTATTGGCAAATCCATCCGTACTGGAATATTGGCACATTGGTGAAACCACGATGCGGTTCTTAAGTTCAATGCCCCTTATCTTAATTGCTTTAAATAAATAACTCATTCTGTAAATTTTATACACAAATTTCCAATCTATTTTCTTTAAAAAAAATTCCATTAATTTTGCCCCCCTTTGACAGGTTAATTCCATTTTTTAAGTGTATCAGGTATTTTTAAAATCTGGAATAAATTTCAAAAGGATACCTACTTTGGCCCCGTAGTTCAGTGGATAGAATAGAAGTTTCCTAAACTTTAGACACAAGTTCGATTCTTGTCGGGGCTACCAAACAGGAAAAGTGATTGTTATGATCGTTTTTCCTGTTTTTGTTTTAGGGTAATTCGATATTTATTTGAAAAATGCGAAATGATGAGTGGTAGTTAATTGGTATATAATTTTGGCAGAAAAGATAGATTTGTGCCAAACCTATATAAATTCTTCGTACATTTATGTCAAAAGATTTTGACTGAAACTTTAGAAAAACATATTAGCCGTTATTTTCAGGGAAGTGAAAGACTTTCCAAGCAAAGACTTGTTGGATCAATAAAAAAAGATTTTCCTGGTTGGTCAGATAATACTATCAATATGTATTTATCTAAGCTCAAAAAAGACGGAAATATCAGTGCTCCATCAAGAGGTATTTATGAACTTGACATTAAATCTCCCTTTCAACCCAAAGTATCCAACGTTTTAAAAAAAATATTTAATAAAATTAAACTCGAATTCCCTTATATCACTTTTTGTGTTTGGGATACGTTATGGCTTAACGATTTTATGCGTCATCAACCATTTAAACATTACACAGTTATAGAAGTGGAACGAGATGCTTGCGAATCGGTATTTGAATTTCTAAGTGGTGCTATGAAAAATGTTTTTATAAATCCCATTGAAGAAATATTTGACAGGTACATCCATAACCTTGAAGAAGCTTTTGTAGTAAAGAATCTGGTTTCTGAAGCACCTTTATTCGAAGTTCAAAAAGTTGTGATACCGTCATTAGAAAAGTTATTAGTGGATATGTTGATTGATACAGAACTTTTTTCAGCACAGCAAAATGAAAAAGAGTTTATCATGAGAACCGCTATGGAAAAATATACTTTAAATTTATTGAAAATGCGGAGGTATTCCGACAGGAGAAATAGAGAAAAAGAAATCGATGAATTGATAAGTATGGGTATGCCAGAATAATTTTGTTCCCACCAGTATTATATAAGTTATGGTAGCTGTAAATTCACATACAATAGAATGGATTACTGACTTGCGTAATAGGCTGGGAAAACGTATTGATCCAAAATTGATTGAAAAGGTAATTTATGCCTTGACCTTTTTGGAACAATTAAAAATGAACGAGCTGGATTTTGTTTTTAAAGGGGGTACTGCGCTGCTTTTGGCAACAGAAACCCCTAAGCGTTTTTCGATAGATATCGACATTATTACAGAGGAACCGGAAGATAAGATCAAAGAAGTATTAAATAAGATTAGCCAATTGAATATGTTTATCCGTTGGGAGGATGATAGCAATCGTAAACATAAATCGGATGCTCCGATTGGACATTTCAAGATGTTTTACAAAAGGGTCATTGACGGTCATGAGGAACCTATACTGCTGGATTTGTTATATACTCCAAATCCTTATCCTGAAACAAGGGAATATTTGATTGAGCATCATTGGTTGGCGACAACAGGTAAAGGTACTATGGTTATTCTTCCAACGTTTGAAGCCATTCTGGGAGATAAGTTAACAGCTTTTGCTCCAAAGACTTCAGGAATACTTTATTCAAAAAACAGTCCGGTCGAAATCATAAAGCAGTTGTATGATATTGCGTTTCTGTTTGACAGAATCACTGATATTAGTGTAGTAAAGATTAGTTATGCGAAAATAGTTCAGGAAGAAATAGGTTATAGGAAGTTAAAGCTAGGAGCTAATAGCGTGTTGGATGATACTTGGGAGGCTTGTTATAAGTTAACTGAAAGAGATACAAAATCTCAGGAATTTAAACATTTGCAATTGGGTATTAAGAACTTTACGAATTTCACAATTGACCGGTTTTCAATAGAAGAAGCTATAACTGCGGCAGCAAAAGGAGCCTACCTTGTCACATTATTGAGAAGAAAGGAAAATCAAGAAATAGAAAGGTTTAAAAATCCTTTGGAAATTAAGGACTGGTTAATTGAAGACCAAATCTACAACAAGTTAAACAAGTTAAAAAAGACGAATCCGGAAGCATTTTTTTATTGGCATAAGAGTTTAAATTATTAACAATGAGCGACTTTCTCTCATACGATATTCGAATTTTCCGCTTGCTTTTCCAAGGGCGTGAAGATGTATTTGCCATTCGTTGGGAAAAGGGAAATAAAACGGGATATATGCCTGCCTATCAGTATGATCCTTATTATTATCGGATTCATAAAATGAATGGTGGTACATTTCAGAATTATCTGAACAAAACATATTTGCCACTTAGCGATAATGAAATTCAAAAACATTTAAAGGGTATTCAGCAGATTGGGCTTTATCCATTATTGACAGATAATACATCTTGGTTTTTAATAGCAGATTTTGATAAGCAGAATTGGAAGGAAGAAGCTGTGTCATTTTTGAATGCCTGTAATGATAAAAATATCCCTGCCTATTTGGAACGATCCCGTTCAGGAAATGGAGGACATGTCTGGATTTTCTTCGACAATAAATATCCTTCAATTAAAAGCCGAAAAATATTCATTTCTATTTTGGAACAATCAGGGGCTTTCTCATTGTTTGACAAAAGTTCCAGTTTTGATAGATTGTTTCCCAATCAGGATTTCCTTTCGGGTAAGGGTTTGGGCAATTTGATTGCATTGCCCTTTTTTAAACCTGCTTTAGAAAAGGGCAACACTTGTTTTATAGATTCCAAAACTTTTGAACCTATTTCTGACCAATGGAATTTTCTTAATGAAATCAAAAGAGCCTCAGTTTCGTATTTAGATGAACTCTTGTGCAAAATTTCATCAGATACAGAAAATCCTCTTCCGTGGAAAAATACTGGAAGACTGACGATTACTTTAAGAAACAATTTACGAATTGCCAGACTTGGATTACCTCAAGCCTTAATCAATTTTCTAAAAGCAGAACTGAATTTTGCGAATACAGAGTTTTTTGTAAAAAAGCAGTCAGGTAGGAATACATTTGGAACAGAAAGATACTTTAAATTAGTAGAGGAAACCGATAGTGAAGTAATCGTTCCAAGAGGATTTATTGGAAAGCTTCTTCGTTTCTGTAAAGAAGGAAATATAGAATACGATTTTGTTGATGAAAGAAAGCATCATTCTCCTATTTCTGTTTCTTGTAATGTTTCATTGCGGTCACATCAATCACAAGTAATTGAGGCAGTTTCCAAGAAGGATTTTGGAGTAATAGTTTCCCCGCCAGGTTCTGGGAAAACTGTTATTGCTTTAAAAATTATTTCAGAAAAAGGGCAACCCTCACTTATAATTGTCCATCGCAAACACCTATTGCACCAATGGATTGATCGAATTGAATCATTTTTGGGCATCCCGAAAAGAGAAATTGGAATAATCAGTCAGGGTAAATCAACAATTGGAAAGGAAATTACAATAGCAACATTTCAAAGTCTACCAAAGCAAATAGAGGAAATAAAAGATGCGTTTGGAGTAATAATCGTTGACGAATGCCATCACGTTCCTGCAGAAACATTCCGGAATACAATTGGAAAATTAGAAACATACTTTCTCTATGGATTGACTGCCACACCTTTTAGGAAGTATAATGACGGGAAAATGATTTTTACACATTTGGGAGAAATAATTGCTAATATTCAACCTGGCGAAATTGAAAATTATAAGCATGCACAAATCATTATTCGAAATACGGAATTGGACGTTCCATACAATTCAAAAACAGATAGTTTTGAAACGTTATCACAAATTTTAATTCACGACTCCGGCCGTAATAAACGGATTATTAATGATGTAATTGCAGAATTAAATAGGGGAAAGAAAGCTGCTATCATTACAGAGCGAAAAGAACATATAGATACTCTAAATCTATTTTTGAAGCAAAATTATGAAGTCATTACATTATGTGGAGATGATTCGGGTTCAATCATGAAATCCAAATGGAAAACTTTGCAGGAAGGAAACTTTCAGGTATTAATAACCACAGGACAATATTTCGGTGAAGGCATGGATCTGGCACATATCAATTGTTTATTTCTTGTTTATCCCTTTTCGTTTGAAGGGAAATTAATTCAATACATGGGCAGGGTTCAGCGCTCAGAAATTAATCCAACCATTTATGATTATCGCGATTACAAAATTGATTATCTCAACAAGCTATTTCTGAAAAGAAATACTCATTATCGAAAAATAGACAGGCAAGCTACCTTGTTTGACGAACCCAAGGGCGAAATAATAACATCGATCTCAACAGTAACTATAGATAAGAAAATCAAAGTTCCTATAGAAGCATTAGAATTCCATTACGGAAGTGTAGTCTTTAATTATTTGATTCAGGATATGAACGCCAGGCTCGAATGTTATATTGAAAATATAGAAATTAGACCTGAGTTTGAAGTGCTGAAGAAATATTTCATCCAAACATTCAAATCTAAAACCATTTCGGTCGAACTGTTAGCAGAATTTGAAAATGGAAAACTGGTTTCACAATCAGCACAATCCCAAGATATAGAACGAATTAATAAGGAGGTGGTTGAAGGCGTTAAGTTTCAATTTTTGAAGAAATTGCTAATTGGTAAATACCCTAGCGTACCAGGACAAAATTTATTAACTTCTGATGAATTGCAAAATCAGGAAAATGTCTATGTGAATGCAGAAGATTTGTTGAGTAATATTCTTAAGAACAAAAAGTATAAACACTCAAAACAGATAGAGTATTTGGCTGATCATCACGATAGCCAAGTGATGAAAATACGTTTTGTTTTGCAACCTTTTTCCTTCGTTTTTTTATTGTCGGGTGAACAAAACTATTATATCATTTTGGAAACATTAGACACTGAAGAAGCAACCTATATTTGGCACACTCCTAAACACAAATCCTCTTTAAGCGAAACTGTAGAAAGAATCAATCATCAGATCAACCTTATAAAGGAAAATGGAAGGCAAGGCTTTCTGGAAACTAATCCCGATAGTTTTTCCAGAATTGTACACGACTACTCTGATATTACGAAAGGATTTATAATTTGGAAAAGTCAATTGGAAGAAAGGTTGGTTTAAGCTACGGGTTAAAGAAGGTGGCAAGAATAATAAAATCCATTTCCCCGAATTTTTATAAAAATGTGAGCTTCTAAGCCTTTATCTAAAACGTATACCGCACCCCATTCTTCAGCGTAAATATTTCCCGTGGGATATCCACCGCCGGTTCGCTGTCATATAAATAATTCCAGGAAGTGACAAATGAAAAATTCTGTGTGAATTTGAAATTTAAACTCAATTCATGAAGCACTCTAAAGTCAGAAAGATCTTTATAGAGCGGCTGATAAAACAGAGTGCTGACAAGATCCAGGTTTTCTTTAGGCTTCCAGGTCATGGAAACATAATTACTGCTTCTTAAATCTTTATGTATGATCACTGGTTTGGTTAGTTCGTGCTCATTTTCATACATGATAGCAGTAGAGGCATACAAAGCAAAGTTTTTCCGTACCGGAAATTTTAAATCGCGGACCGGTTCCTATAAGAAACCGGCTTTTTATTCCCGCTAAATTATTTTGTTGCATTTGAGTAAATGCCTCCCATCTTAAAAGGTAGTTCAATTTATAATTGTACCGCAAATGGTAGAATAAATTATTTTGTAATGTTTTTCCCTCTCCTTTCAGCAGATTGTAATTTGCCAGAAATAAATATAAACTTCGCTGTGCTTTGTATTCCAAATGTGCTTCTGCATTAATATTGATCACTTTTACGGCGCTGTTCTCCAATTGAAAAGAAGTTTCAATACTTCCCAGCCAACCGGTCGTGTCGCTCTTGAGCCGTTTACTTTCTACATTAACAATTTGAGCATTTCCTCCTAAAAAGCAAATTATCAGGCCTAACCCTAAAAAAACATGTCGCATCGCGGAAAGATACAAAACCCCTTCTAAAAAATAAATTCATACGTAGTAGTATCATTTCAGTGGTTTAAATATGGCTTGGAACTGTTACCTGAACGATAAGGAAGAAAATCCAATTTTAATTATTATATCAATATTCATTTAACTATCTGGAAATCCATGGAAACTCATTCGGTAAGGAAATATTAATGAATTGAAGAGAAGTTATTCTTATAGAAAAAAAGTAGGACATTTGCCAACATTCCAAAAAATTAATCACCTGGTTTATAAAAAAATATTTGAATATGAAATTTCTGAATTTTATCATTAAATACAGACTTCTTTTGGGAGGTGTATTTATCCTGGCTGGTATTATTGTTAATATTGAGGCGGGCTTTTGGCCTTCATTTATCCTTTACCTTACAGCATTGGTTTTAATTGTTGGTCATTTTCTTTTTGGGCCTATGCGGCTTATACAGGGTTATATGGAAGTTGGAGATATGGAAGGAGCGGCAAAAGTATTGAAAACGATCTGGTTTCCGGGACTGCTTATAAAACCTGTGCGCTCCGTGTTTTATACCCTGAAAGGGAATATGGATATGGTGAATGAAAATTATGATAGCGCGGAGATCAATATGAAAAAAAGCCTTAGCCTGGGAATGCCCATGAAGGAAGCAGAGGGAGCTAATAAATTGCAATTAGGAATGCTCGCCATGCAAAAAGGAAATAATAAACAAGCGGAGAGTTATATTCGTGATGCAATCCGTTCAGGCCTGCCGGATAAAGAAAATGAAGCTGCGGCGTATCTTCAGTTAACTTCATTAATGATCAATAAAAGAGAATTCCGGGCTGCAAAAGAATATTTTAGAAAGGTGAAGAGGTTAAAACCAACAACCCCCCAGATCGCAGATCAGATGAAGCAAATGGATAAATATATTTCCAGGATGCCGGGCTAGGCATTTGGTAATAAAATACTTCAGACAGGTTTAAAGGATGATGTTGTAGTGTGAATGAGTGGAGGAGAGCAGTTACAATTTTAGCAAAAATGAGAATTAAAAACACCCTATTTTTTTTGGCCCTGTCCTGTTTTCTATATACAGTTTCGATATTGTATTCAGGATGCGCACAGGTAGGAATGCCTACGGGTGGAGTAAGAGATTCTTTACCTCCCGTATTGTTAACAGCGATCCCTAAAAATGGTTCGCTTAATGTAAAGGAAAACCGTATTGTCCTCACTTTTAATGAGTATGTGCAGTTGGAGGATGTGCAGCAAAGTTTGATTGTATCGCCTGTTCCCAAAATAAATCCGAACATAGATTTTAAATTAAAGACGGTGACAATCCGTATGAAGGATACGCTTCTGCCGAATACTACCTATCGCATTGAGCTGGGAAATTCTATCCGCGATCTGAATGAAAATAATCCTATTAAAGATTACAGTTTTGTGTTCTCTACGGGGCCATATATTGATTCCTTAACTCTATCAGGAAATGTGGAACTGGCTGAAATTGGCCAGAAAGCAGATAGCACCATGTCTGTCTTACTATACAGTGATTTATCAGATTCTGCTGTGTTTAAAAAGAAGCCCGCCTACATCACCCGGGTAAATAAAGGCGGGGATTTTAATTTTAAAAACTTACCCCCCGGCAACTACCATATTTTTGCTCTAAAGGATGATAGCGGCCAAAAAATGTACGCAAGTAAAACACAGCTTTTTGCTTTTGCGGATAGTTCCGTAGAAGTTTCGGGAAAAGAACTATCCATTCAGTTGTTTGCATACCAGGAAGAAAAGGAAATACCCAAACCCCCTGCTGCGCCAAAACTTACGGCTGAATTAAAATTCACTTCTTCTCTTACAAGCGGAATTCAGGATCTTCTGACACCGCTCGTGCTGGAGTTTAATAAGCCTTTAAAGAATTTTAACGGAAAACAAATTGTGTTGTCGGACACTCTTTTTAAACCGCTTCCCATAGAAGTAAAGATTTCGGATACCTTAAACAAAGAAGTCACGATAAAGAGTGCCTGGTTAGAAGACACTCAATATAAATTAGTAATAGCAAAAGAATTTGCTACAGATACTGCCGGAGTTGCCTTAACGAAAAATGATACATTGTCTTTTAAGACTAAAAGAGAAAGTGAATATGGCAGTATTAAGATAAATCTGAAGAACCTGGAAAAATTTAAGCATCCTGTATTGCAATTTGTAAAAAACAAAGTGGTGGAATACTCATATCCTTTATCCAGCCCTCAATTCTTTCAAAAACTTTTTATCCCCGGTGATTATGAAATAAGAATTCTGGAAGATAGTAATCAAAACGGAGTGTGGGATCCCGGGTTTTATGACCCTGCTAATAGTCATTTACAGAAACAACCTGAAAAAGTGGTCAGTATTCCGCAAATTCTAAATATTAAAGCTGGTTGGGATAATGAGCGGGATGTAATTTTGGAATAGTGTGTATTTAAAGTCAATGTCTCAACTGAATAAATACGCAGAATTTTAGAAATTAATCAACAATTTCGACGTTAATGAAAGGCTTCATTTTTTGCCTAAAGAAATTCACGAACTAATATTTTCATTCTTAATTTTGCAGAATGGTTTTTTCTTCTTCTCTATTGGAAAATGCAGTAAATGAATTCGCCAAATTACCGGGTATAGGTAAAAAGACTGCTCTTAGATTGGTATTACATCTTTTAAAAAAAGATGTTTCTGATACAATATCTTTTAGTGAGGCCCTTCTTAAATTAAGGGAAGAAATTCATTTTTGCCTTCGTTGCCATAATATTTCCGATAAACCTCTTTGCAATATTTGCGGAGACAGGAACCGTAAACAGGAAATAATTTGCGTAGTAGAAAATATCCGTGATGTTATTGCCATTGAAAGCACCCAGCAATTTAATGGAGTCTATCATGTTTTGGGTGGCAGTATTTCTCCTCTGGACGGCATAGGACCTGACCAGTTAGAGATCATCTCTTTAATAAAAAGAGTGCAGGAAGAAAAAACAGAAGAACTTGTATTTGCCCTTAGCCCCAATATACAGGGAGATACAACCATCTACTATATCAGTAAAAAATTGAAAGACGTTGAGATAAAAATTACCACAATTGCACGCGGTATTGCTTTCGGTGGCGAATTGGAATATGCTGATGAAATGACGCTTGCCCGGAGCATTACCAACCGGATGTCTATCGAAAATTATGTAGGAAATAATAAGGGTTGATTTTTTTTTACTAGTTTCTATTTTTAGTTTAGACGGATAGAGCAAACAAATTAGAAACCCCTACCTTGCAGGCAATATATTAATTTTAAGAATTTGAGCAATACAATTTTAGAAAGAAAACCAATTATTGGTTTCACTTGTGGCGATACCAATGGTATTGGGACCGAGCTGATTATCAAATCGCTCTCCGATAACCGTATCCTGGATTTTTGCACTCCCATAGTGTTTGCAAGTAACCGACTCATAAATTTTTATAGAAAAAGTATTCCTGAAACTCCTTTTGCATTTAATAGTCTGAAAGAATTTGATAAAATCAATCATAAGCAGATAAATATTTACAATTGCTGGGAAGAAGAAACCGTTGTTGAGCCTGGGGAAGTAAATGAAACAGGTGGTAAATATGCGGTTAAAAGCTTAATTTCTGCTACGAATGCGCTTAAGGAAGGAATAATTGATGCCATAGTAACTGCTCCGATTCATAAAAAGAATGTCCATAGCGAAGAATTTCCATTTACAGGTCACACGCCTTTTTTTAAAGCTTTTTTTGAGGCTAAAGATGTAGTTATGCTGATGGTTGCCGGGAGTTTCAGAGTAGCTTTGGTAACGGAGCATGTATCGCTAAAAGAAGTTTCTAACCTTATTACCAAGGAAAATATTCTGAGTAAAATTCAAATATTGCATGCTTCACTCAGAAAGGATTTTAATATTGACAGACCCAAAATTGCTGTACTTGCTTTAAATCCGCATGCCGGGGATGATGGATTGGTAGGCATGGAAGAAATTGAAATAATAAAGCCTGCTATCCGGGATGCAAAACAGCATAATATGCTGGTAACCGGACCTTTTTCCGCCGATGCTTTTTTTGCTCATGGATATCAACATAAATTTGATGCAGTGCTGGCAATGTATCACGACCAGGGACTAATTCCATTTAAATCGCTGGCCATGGAAGATGGGATCAATTTTACGGCAGGTCTGGATGTAGTGCGCACTAGTCCCGACCATGGAACTGCTATGGATATAGCCGGGAAGAACAAAGCTGATTCTGCCTCATTTAGTGCAGCTATTTTCGACGCGATAAAAATTCTTGAAAACCGGAAGATATTTGCGGAAAACAGGCAAAACCCCTTGAAGAAATCCAAAGCCTATATGGGCGGGGATGAGAAAATCTCCGAATAATATGAATAAAAAGGATTTAAGTAAAATAATTCCTACAAAACTGACGTTACCTATGGACATTGCTTACTAAGTAAATACAGATCGTTAATAAAAAATACAAAAAAATCTGATTTTTTGTTATTTTTAATAGTAAGTTTAATGATCGTTAGAGAAAAAAAGTAGTGTTTATTTACAATATTAAGGAATGGACAATATATTACTAAGTGGAGCGCTCGCTTTTTTAATTACCTTTTTTTCAATACCGGTAATTATTGAAGTAGCGAAAGATAAGAAACTGTTTGATGAGCCTGGAGAAAGAAAGGTCCATAAAACTGTTATACCTACACTTGGCGGATTAGGCATTTTTGCAGGATTTATTATAGCTACGCTTATTGGTGCACCGCCTTCATCTGCCATCCTTCAATATATTATCGCTTCTGTGTTGGTTATTTTCTTTTTAGGAATAAAAGATGATATACTGATACTTTCTGCACCCAAAAAATTTATTGGTCAACTTGTCGCGGCCGGCATCATTATTAAGTTTGGTGGAATCCAGATCACAAATATGTATGGATTAATGGGAATTCATGAATTGCCGCACACCATAAGCCTGCTCATCACTTTATTCACCATGATCGTCATTACCAATTCTTTCAATCTTATAGATGGGATTGATGGTTTGGCAGGATCTCTGGGACTAATGACCTCTATTATATTTGGATATTATTTTGCTCAAACAGGACAAACTTTATTTGCTGTAATGGCTTTATCACTGGGGGGCAGTCTGCTGGGGTTCTTAATTTTTAATTACAATCCGGCTAAAATCTTTATGGGGGATACAGGCTCATTGATCATAGGACTTTTAAACGCTGTTTTTGTGATTAAATTTTTATCGGTTGCTTCCGATCCAACGTCTGTTTTACCTATCACATCTGCCCCGGCAATAGGATTTGCCATTTTGATTGTCCCGCTTTTTGATACTTTAAGAGTCGTAGGTTTAAGAATTATCAATCGTCGTTCTCCTTTCAGTCCCGACAGAAATCATATTCATCATTTTTTGTTGGATCTGGGGATGAACCATAAAATGATTACACTTACTTGCGTTACTTCAAACATTCTTTTTATTGCCCTGGCATATTTTTTAAGGTTTGCAGGTACTAACTTAGTTGTTCTGGCACTATCCGGCGTAGCAATTTTGATAGTGACAATAGTATATTATAGCCGTCCCAAACCTATTCCTTCCATTAGAAGTAAAAAAGTTCCAGGTAAAGCAATTGTAATAAAATCTGCCGAAATTTTCTCTATTACCAAACAGCCTTTTAGCCAGGAATCCTCCTTTTAATTTTTTTTGTCGTACGTTTCAGTAAATTTGTTTCTTTTACAATAGTAAATAGGAGATTACAAAGTTTAAATTAATTACAATAACGATGACAGAAGATCTATCAGAAATTTTTGATAATACCAAAGCGTCCATGAAGAAAGCTATGTCTTTCTTTGAATCTGAACTTTCTAAAATAAGAGCAGGTAAGGCGAGTCCTGTGATGCTCGATGGAGTAGTAGTAGACTATTATGGAAACCCTACTCCGATAGGCCAGGTGGCAAATGTAAGTGCTATAGATGCGCGTACACTTACTGTGCAGCCCTGGGAAAAAAATATGCTTCAACCAATTGAGAGAGCTATTATTGCTGCGAACATAGGAGTGAATCCACAAAATGACGGCGTTATCATACGGTTGTTTTTGCCTCCACTTACCGAAGAAAGAAGAAAGGAATTTGTAAAGAAAAGTAATTCAGAGGGAGAACAGGCCAAAATTGCTATCCGCAGTATACGGCGTGATTCCATTGAGCACGTTAAAAAATTACAAAAGGACGGCCTGAGTGAAGATGCCGCTAAAGAAAGCGAAAAAGAAATACAGGAAATCACCGATGGATTTATTTCATTGATTGAAAAATATCTTGAAATAAAAGAGAAAGAAATTATGGTTGTTTAAGTACCTGGAAGTTTATTTACTCAAAAGCCTCAAGTAAATAAAAGAAACAGCGGTTTTTTTATAATGAGGAGTTTGTATTTTATTTTTTAATTCGCTAAATTTTCCCGATTTTGGATATAAATATATTTTATAATTTTGCTTATTAACTATTAAATTTGGATTTTAAAAATTATCGTTTCAAAAAATCGTTCTTGAGAATATTTCCTCTAAATACTTCACTCAAAATATCGGCAAATGAAAAGCGTTCAACTTGATAATATAAGTACCCGTGCTCCGCATAATCTGGATAAAGGAGATACCAAAAAGGAATTGGAGGAGGTATTAATTGAATTGAATGAATTGCAAAATTTACTTTTTGCAGAGAGCAAACATTCTATTCTGGTAATACTCCAGGGAATGGATGCAAGTGGAAAAGATGGTGTTATCAGAAACGTGTTTACGTCTATGAACCCGCAGGGAGTAAATGTGACGGGATTCAAAGCTCCTACACCGGAAGAATTGAGTCATGATTTTTTATGGCGCATTCATCATTATGCTCCGGCTACCGGGATGATCAAAATATTTAACCGGAGCCAGTATGAAGATATTTTAGTAACGCGCGTTCATGGTTGGTGTGACGACGATCTGGCTCATAAAAGAATGAAAGCAATAAATGATTTTGAGGAATTGCTGAGCGTTCATAATAACACTAAAGTCCTTAAATTTTATTTGCATATTTCCCGCGAAGAACAAACGGAACGATTGGATGAGCGGATTAAAAACCCGGCTAAAATGTGGAAGTATAACGCGAAAGATTATCAGGAAGCTGCCCTGTGGGATAAATACCGTGAAATGTATGAAGACTGTTTTGAACAGTGCAATAATATTCCATGGATTATTGTTCCCAGCGATCAAAACTGGTATAAGGAATATATCATTGCCACCACTTTAAGAGATACGTTAAAGAATCTCAAAATGGAATTTCCCGGCCTGAAAAAGTAATTTCTTTTCACCTTAAATGCTAAAAAAATGAGTTTTATCAAAGATTTCAAAGTCTTCGCACTTAAAGGAAATGTCATGGACCTGGCTGTTGCAGTAATTATTGGAGCTGCGTTTGGTGCCATAGTATCATCCCTTGTAGATGATATTATTACCCCACTCCTCCTTACTCCTGCCTTAAAGGCTGTAGGCGCAGAGAATATTGGCGCACTTCATTGGGGGGCTGTGAAATATGGGACCTTCCTGGCGGCAGTCATTAAATTTTTCGTATTTGCCCTTGTAATCTTCACGATGATTCAGGCGCTGACAAAAATGAAAAAGAAAGAAGAAGCGGCCCCGGAAATACCTGCAGCACCATCCTCCACTGATCTTCTGTTGGCAGAAATCCGTGATGAATTGAAAGGAAGAAGGCTATAGTTTTTTTAAGAGAATTTTTTATTTACCCTCTGTTAACTTTAACTGAAGAGTATTTTAATATTATTATACACTTCGAAATCTATATTTTTGCAAAACCCGGTGTTATCTTACCCGGGTTTTTTAGTCTATAACCAATCCATTTTGGTTTATATTTATTCCCAAGCGTATGGAAAATTATCAAATTATATTACCTCAGTTTGAAGGGCCGTTTGATCTTCTTTTATTTTTTATAGAAAGAGATGAATTGGATATTTACAATATACCTATAACAAAAATTACAGATGAATTCTTGTTATATATCAAGTCGACTGAAAATCTGAACATAGAATTAAGCAGTGAGTTTATTTTATTTGTCAGTACGCTTATGCGCATAAAAGCAAAAATGCTTTTGCCCAGGAAGGAATTGGATACGGAAGGGAATGAAATAGATCCACGCCTGGAATTGATTGAAAAAATAATTGAATACAAAAGATTTAAAGAAGCCTCAGCAAAGATGAGTGAATTGGAAGCCCTTAGAATGTTGATGATGAAAAGAGGGAATATTCAACATGAACTTTCCCTTATAGGTGAAGAAGCCGGAGAAGGTACCGAAATTCATACTGTTACACTTTTTAAATTAATGAAGGCTTTTGAAAAGGTGGCACAACGGCTACATGAAAAAAGAAATCAACCTGTACATACGGTAATTAGCTACAATTATACAATGGAGGGAAGTAAAAAATATATGATCAATTTGATCAAAACCAACCGGACGCTTTCTTTCGAAAAAATATTTGATGTTTGTGAGGACCGCCTTCATGCAATATTCCTTTTCCTGAATATGCTGGAATTGATTCAGTTGAATTACATGAATATTATTACGGGGCAGGGGATGAATAATTTTATTATAGAATACAATGAAGAAATGGAAGGCAAGGAGGAGGAACTTTTCCAAATAAATCCTTCAGAGAATTAAGGAGTTTTAATAAAAGGAAAGGTTATTCTACTATATATTTCGCCTGTTCGATTTTATCTTTTCTTCCGATCAAAAAATACAGGATACTTCCCAGGAAAGGTAGAAGTAATACGACCAGTATCCATATCAGTTTTGTATTTGCACCTTTAAATTGATTTCTTAGGATATCAATAATTGCCAGGAGGAAAAGGCAGAAGGGAACTATAATAAAAAATAGCCAAACAATTATACTGAGCTGAGGTAATAATAATTCCATAGTGTGCTAATTTTAAGAGAATGACAAGTTAGTGGTTCTTTTCCGCTAGGACAAAAACCAGATAGTTATTTAATAATATTTCTACTGAATTTATAAGAATCTCTATTTCCCCGGGAATAAATCTTTTTTTGCTTCGTTAATATCACTAAGTGGATTTTTTAACTCCTATAAACTATTGTACATTCGTTTTTTTTATATAATTAGCTTAATTTTTAATTCTTTATAATAATGAGATCACTTTTAATAGCTGCTTCCATATCAATCTTATTTTTTACGTCGTGCGATAATACCAGTCATGCGGATATAGATACCAGTTTGCCTGCGACGACAAATGCAGTAGCACCTTCCGATGCAAATAGTTTAAACAATAATCTTTCAGAAACAGGCGTGTTACCTGCAGCGCAAGGTATTCAATTAGAGCAGGGAGTACAACAGGCAACCCCTGAAGTGTACCAGGCAGCAGGATTAAATCCACCACACGGGCAACCGGGCCATGATTGTGCTATTGCTGTAGGTGCTCCGTTAAATGGAAACCCTGCACCTAATGCAGCTCCTTCATCTGCCCCAACGATGAATTTCCCGGCCGCTACACCGTCTCCAACTCCCGCTCGTGCTTCAAGTGGTCAAAGATTAAATCCACCACATGGTGAACCAGGTCATGATTGTGCAATACAGGTAGGTGCTCCTTTGGGGTAGGATGATATCCAGGCATTACGTGTTCGTCCATAATTGTACACGACAATGTATGATCGTACATGACCATGCACTTCGTACTCTTTTTATGGTGTTCGTTTTGATTATTTACATAATTGACCAGAGTATCTTTTTGTTTAAAATTATACGTGAATGCTCCGTAACCCACCTGCCAACCTTCAAAATCAGGAAACTTCCCGGAATTGGTCATCCAATCATTAGTGGCCAGCTTGATATCTTTTACAAAATCTGCCAGGCGAACTGTAGGCTGCAAATCCGAAAAAATGTGAATGTGGTCTTCGACGCCATTGATGGAATAGGTAAAGCAATCTTTATTTTTGATGTAACCATGAATATACCGGAACAATTCTGCCGAATGGGATTCGGCAATGACAGGCTTACGGTACTTGGTACCAAATATAATCTGGTAATAAATCTGTTTGAAACTACGGGTGCATTTCAAATTGTCGCGGGTTGGTGGGGACACCAACCCCGGGCGACGCGCCGTGGGCGGTGTCTTTCCCGCCCACTTACAACGTGACGATGCGACATATTGAAAGGCACCCGAAACTACTCATAATCAAAAGGTGTTATTTCTACATAAATGAATTGACTTTCTCCTTGTCGCGGGTTGGTGGGGACACCAACCCCGGGCGGCGCGCCGTGGGCGGTGTCTTCACCGCCCACTTTCAACGTGACGATGCGACATATTGAAAGGCACCCGAAACTACTCATAATCAAAAGG
>JBBSUB010000043.1:0-22604 GCA_038235345.1 Chitinophagales bacterium | reverse complement strand
CCTTTATGAACGCTTTTTAAATCTTTATAATCAGATTGAGCCCTCTGCTGAAGAAATATTAGAAACCCCGGTCACGACTTTACGGGAAATTGGTTTTTCAAATGCCAAAGCGGGCTATGTCCATAACGTCTGTCAGTTTTTCATAGAAAATAAATTAACGGATTCCCGCCTACATCTGATGAGCAATGATGAATTAATCCAATTACTCACTCAAATAAAAGGCGTTGGCAGGTGGACCGTGGAAATGCTTCTGATATTCACCATGCAAAGAGAAGATGTCTTTACTTTCGACGATCTTGGTCTCCGGCAGGGAGTTATCAAACTATACAAAATCACAGAAACCGACAAGAAACTACTCCGTCAAAAAGTTGAAAAAATCGCTTTGAAATGGAGCCCATACCGCAGCTATGCCAGTTTGTATTTGTGGCAAATGGCGAATCAGAAGGTTTGAGCTTGTCTGAGCCTTAATTTATGTGATTCACATGATTTTTCTGATTAGGCTAAAACGTATCACCACTTTTAACCAAATCAAAAAAATCAATTTTAGAGCCCAAACTGAACCCTAAACTTCAAACATCAAACTACAAACTATTTTTTTCGAATCAACGGATTATTCAACCCATTAATGATATTATCTACAACATCAAAACCGGGTAATTTCTGAAAAAATTGTGTAAGTGTTTTGCAACCATAAGCACGAACGTCAAAACTGGGATCAAGCTTACGAAGATTGATTCCAAGCGTAGAAACATACGCTTCATCACTTTCATTAATACTCATGTCATACGCCCTGTTAATTAATTTCGAATTGGCTTTGGGAGTTTCCTTTTTAATTTTGACAGTACTATTGCTTACTTTTTCTGTCTTTTCAGGCTTTGGTTCCAGGTTTTCTACATAGGTAAATATTTCACACGATTTCACAAAGGCATTCGGAGTTTTTTGTTCTCCGATGCCCATTACAAAGATTCCCGCTTCGCGGATCCTTTTTGCCAAACCAGTATAATCACTATCGCTGGATACAATACAAAATCCATCTACCAGGTGTGCGTGTAAAATATCCATCGCGTCAATAATCAGGGCGCTATCTGTAGAGTTTTTTCCGGTTGTATAAGAAAATTTCTGAATCGGGTTGATAGCCAATTCGTTTGAAATACTTTTCCAGTGATTCATGTGTTGGGTCGTCCAATCGCCATAAACCCGGCGAATCGTAACTTTCCCATATTTAGATGCCTCTTCCAGCACTAATTCCATCATTTTAGATTGCGCATTATCTCCATCAACGAGGAGTGCTATTCTTAATATTTTATTATCCATATATTTATAATTGGTACGAAATTAAGGTTATGATTTTAATTGCAAGAATTGTGTGCCAATTTTAAACAAAACAATAAAATTTACAAAAGAGATATTTTTTTATTCTTCAACCATTCTCTTTTCATTTTCATACAGATAAATCAAAACCAAAATAATTTATTTAACTTTAAGAATGTACTTTTTTAATACGATTTAATTTAGATGAAAACCAGAATAAACTTTTTATCAAATAAAATTTATAATAAATGAAAGATGACAAATCCAAAGAATCGAAAAGAATAAAACTTTTGAGGGCCGGCTTTATTGTAAGTCTCATTTTGGTTTTTCTTTCTGTATGTCAAATCATTTTTGAATCCGATGATAATTTTCATACTCTCCTGAATTGGTTCCAGTTTATTATATGGACCCCCATTTCGATCTTTAATTGGTTTCAATTTAAAAAGGCAAAAGAGCAATTACGGGAGAACACAAAACAAGAGATATCCGAATAAATCAATATTAATAATTCTCATTCCCCTTTCATGGTAAAATACTTCCCCGGCACCCCAAAATACTTATTGATTTTATCCATCATCTCCATTTATTCTGCCGGATATGCACTATTCGATTTCTATGAATCCTATGCAGAAATAATGAAGGGAGATAATTATCTCAGAATATTTCTTCAAACGATAAGACCTATCTTCTGGGCGGCCGTTTCTTTATATTTATGGCTGTCTTATGCACATGCTAAAAAACTTAAAAGTTCAGGAAATGATCCTGCTTAAAATTTCTACCGATTTTATATTAAAACACCCGCTCTTTTGAGGTAATTTACGGACATTTGCTTTTTTTATTTTATCAGCCTATTTCTTTTATCTTTGGCAACAAATATTTTTTATGAAGTTTATCGCATCATCCAACCAATTACTAAAACATTTGCAGCAAATAAGTGGCGTTATCAATACCAATACTGTTCTGCCTATTTTAGAAGACTTTCTTTTTGAAATTGAAAATAATAAATTAACCATAGTTGCTACTGACCTGGAAACCATGATGAAAATCCACATGGACATTGAGGCGAAGGAAAGTGGCAGAGTTTGTATCCCTGCAAAAATTTTGCTGGATTCACTTAAAAATATTCCGGAACAACCGCTTACGTTCAATATTGATTCTTCATTCGGTGTTGAAATCACCAGTGATAATGGTAAGTATAAAGTGATGGGGGAAAATCCGGATAATTTTCCGAAAGAACCGGCTGTAGAAGATGCAAGTTCTTTTAAAATGCCTTCATCTGCACTGGTTACCGCTATCAACAAATGTTTGTTCGCCGTAAGTAATGATGATTTGAGACCTGCCATGACCGGCGTTTTCTTTGATCTTTCTCCAAAAGGAATTACCAGCGTAGCAACAGACGCCCATCGTTTGGTACGTTATTCAAGATTGGATGTAGAATGTCCGGAAGCAACTTCTTTTATTGTTCCGAAAAAGCCTTTAAATCTTTTAAGGAATGTGCTGCCAATGTCTGATGAAATGTTGGATATTTCTTACAATGAGAACCATCTTTTTGTAAAACATGGTGGTACAGAAATGGTTTGTCGCCTGATTGATGCGCGTTTCCCGGATTACAAAGTAGTTATACCGATTGATAATCCTTATAAACTAACTGTGGTGAAAAATGATTTTCAAAATGCATTGCGCCGTGTAAGTGTATTTAGTAATAAAAGTACCAACCAGGTAGCATTAACGATCACCGGCAGCGAATTACAATTAGCAGCACAGGACGTTGATTTTAGTTTTGAAGGAAATGAGCGCATGGCTTGCCAGTTTGATGGTGAAGATTTGCAAATAGCTTTCAATGCAAAATTCCTGATTGAAATATTGAGCGCAGCTGATACCGCGGAAGTGGTGATCGAATTGAGTACGCCAACAAAAGCCGGAATTATCAAACCAACAGAAATGGGTGATAATGAGGAATTGCTCATGCTGGTTATGCCGTTGATGTTGAATAATTAAGATGAATTTTATCAAATATTTTTTTAAGGCAGTTCTGATAAAGCTGCCTTTCTTGTTTTTTATGATTTTCGGAATTTTCAATTCAAAAATACAAGCGGAAGTTTTTCTGAAACTTTCCAAATGTTGCAGAGAAATTTCGGAATAGCAGATATAGACCGCGAGCTTTTGGAAAGTGGGGCAGGACTTTGCCCTTCTGAAATGTCACACAGGTTTTACCAACCTAATCCAACTTTATTCCGACCTTTCACTTTTTAGATAAAAATTTTGTAATACCTTGTTAACCGTTTAAATAATAAATAAAATTTCCTTGAGACAAAAATTAGATCTAATTACAGTTCGCACATTTCAAAATTATTTTACGGCGCAAATAACCTGTACAAAATTACAAAGCGCGGGGATCGTCTGTTATTTATCGGATAGTTCTACAGCCACTGTAGCGCCATTTTTATCTACGGCGATTGGAGGTATTAAACTCGTCGTACGAAAAGAGGATGAAGAAGAAGTCAATACATTATTGAACCAGATTGATGAGGAATACCGAAAAAATGCAGTTTGTCCCAAGTGTGGAAATCACACCATAGAATTAATTACAAAACCAACTCCCGGAAATATGTTTACCGTCTTCTTAAGTTGGTTTGTGGGTGATTTTGCTATGTCCAAAAAAATATACCAGTGCAGCACCTGCAAATATGAAAGTGAAGCTTTACCGGAAAGTTTTCATGTGGAGATGGACTATCAGGAAGAACAACTGAACTAAACTACTTTTGCGCCATGAAAATTATTGCTCTTATTCCTGCCAGGTATGCTGCTACACGGTTTCCGGGCAAACTCATGCAAAAGCTTGGCGACAAAACAGTCATCCGGCATACATATGACAATACAAAAGCCACCATGCTTTTCGATGAGGTGATTGTGGTGACAGATAGTGAGATCATTTTTAAAGAAATCATTGAAAATGGCGGTTATGCCCTAATGAGTAAAAAGCAGCATGAGAGCGGAAGTGACCGCATAGCAGAAGCGATTGAGGATTTAAGTGTAGATATCGTAGTGAATGTACAGGGCGATGAACCTTTCGTAAAAAAAGAACTTTTAAAGAATTTATTAAATGCGTTTAATGACACTTTCCCACCGGAAAATGTACAGGTTGCTTCACTCATGTATGAAATGAAGGAGGCAGAGGACATCGAAAATCCGAATCATGTAAAAGTTGTGACCGATAAAAACAATAACGCACTTTATTTTTCGCGAAGCGTAATACCTTATCAACGGGATAAGAATGCCTCTGTCACCTATTATAAACATGTTGGAATTTATGCCTTTCGCAAAGAAGCCCTGATGAATTTTACATTTTGGGAAATGTCTCCTCTTGAAGAAGTGGAAAAACTGGAGCAACTCCGCTATCTGGAAAATGGCATTAAAATTAAAATGATTGTAACAGATGAAGCACCCATATCAATCGATACGCCGGTAGATTTAGAAAAAGCAAAAAGATTATTATAACTTAGTTTCACCATTATTTTTCCGGAGTAATATAGTCTTAGGCATGTTTTTCGCCTTGAGAGAAGATGAATTTAAATTTAAAAAGAGACAATTTTTTTATGCATATATTTTTGAGGAAAGGATTTTTATTAATGTTTATATCAGCAGTCATTTTTGTTTCCTGCGATGAGCAGGATAAGATCGCTATTGAAAAATCAGCCTCCGTATTTGATATTGAACAGGGGAAGGCATCTATTCATCAAAGCAATTTGAGATTTATGAATGCCTTTAAAGAAAAGGATTCAGTAGAGGTAGCCAATTGTTTTACGAAAAACGGCATCATTATGATCGATGGATTTCCCTCTATTGAAGGCAGGGATGCCATCAAACATTTCTTTTCGCAGGTGATGGCAAATGGCGTTAAAAAGTATGAGTTGGAAACAAAAAATATTTGGGGCGATAGCAGTATTTTGGTAGAAGAGGGTGTGTATAAGTTGACTGGAAAAGTGAAAAAAGAAGTTGGAAAAGGAAAATATATTGTTTTATGGAAACAGGAATCCGGCAATTGGAAAATGTTCCGCGATATCTGGGCAAGAGATTTCCCTTCCACCGCGCTTATTCCCGGAGGGGATTCGGCTGTGGTAGAAATTAAGAAAAAGGCGTTGCATTTCTTTTAGTTTGAACAATGAAGCCTCTTTTTACCAACCAAATGAAATAGAATGAAACGAAATAAACAGGGTCAACAGATGGATTTAAACAGATCCCGTAAATCCAGGAGGATGTTACGTGTCAATCCTACGATTACCCCGAATAGAAGTAGCGATCAAAAGATTATTATTTCTATTTATACTTATAATGTGCAAGAGGTTCAAATCGTAAACCTCTCCCGTGTTGAGGATTGTTTTAAATACCTGAATATTACAGACGCTATTTCCTGGATAAACATTGATGGATTAGATAAGGAGAATATCAATACTATCTCTAAACACTTTGGCATTCATCCGCTCTTCGCAGAAGATATTTTAAGCATTGGCCAGCGGCCAAAAATGGATGAGCTTAATAATTTACTTTTTGCCTTATTAAATATGCTTTATTATAATGAAGCGGAACAGAGCGTGGAAAGTGAACAATTGAGTATTGTGCTTGGAAAAAACTTTGTACTTAGTTTTCAGCAGGATGTTACCCGGGATCTTTTTGATCCGATACGGGAAAAATTAAAACAAGCCGGAAGTAAACTGAGAATTAGCAATTCTGACTATCTTTTTTATTCTATGTTGGATATGATCGTAGATCATTATTTCATCATCATGGAAAAGTTGGGCGAACGGATTGAGGACCTGGAAGAGGACATCACGCATACTCCTGACACGCAAACATTGGGAAAGATAAATGCCATGCGGAAAGAGATGATGTTCTTACGAAGAAGCGTATCACCCGTTAGGGAAGTCATTAATGGAATCTTACGCAGTGAGAGTGAATTGATAGAGGATAGAACCGAAAAATATTTTAAGGATGTGTACGATCATATAGTTCAGGCTAATGAGTTGGCGGAGAACTACCGGGATATGATGATCAACCTGCAGGATCTGTATTTGAGCAATGTAAATCTGAAAATGAATGAGGTCATGAAAGTGATGGCAGTGGTTACCTGTCTCCTTGCACCGGCCACTGTTATAGGAGGAATTTTCGGGATGAACTTTGGCAAGATCCCTTTTACTGATAATCCCGTCGGCTTCTACCTGGCCGTGGGTTTTATGTTGATTGTGCCTATTATTATGATTTGGATTTTTCGGAAACGCGGGTGGTTTTAATCTTCCTTTCTAAGGAAAAATTGTTTCAGCCAAAAAAAACGCCCCTGACACAGGAGCATTTTAAGTATTTTTATTCTACGAAAAAATCATTCTTCCTTATTTCCCTGCTGTTTGCACATTATCTGATTCGTCAGGCTCTGCAAGCAATTCCTTAATGTCTTTATTCAAACGGGTTATCTCATCTAAAATAAGCCCGTCATATATTCCTCTCACTCTTTTTTCCTTATCCACTAAAGCAAAGAATTGCGTATGGATAAATTCATCTTCAATATTTGTATAGTTATTCTGATCATTATCCAATAAATAACTTTGGCGAGCCATCTTATACAATGAATCTTTTGACCCGGTCACAAAATACCAATGAGCAGCAAAAGCCGGGTTTTTCCCGATCATCTTTTCTTCATATTTCTTCATTAATGGAACAGAATCTGTCTCCGGCATAGAGGTATGAGATAGTATTGCAAAATCTTTATCCCCTTTATATTTTTCATAAACCGTTTGCATATTTGCATTCATTTTTGGACAAATACCTTTACAGGTTGTAAAAAAATATTCTGCTACATATACTTTTCCATCAAAATTATGTTCTGTAACTTCTTTCCCGTTTTGATCTGTAAATGAAAAGGGCTGCACATAGCTCATAACAGGAAGTTTTACATCAAAAAAGCCTTTCGTTTTAGATAGCAAAAGCCAAAAGCCCGCGATGACAATAACTGCCATTACCCCTATAATAATAATATTCCGTTTCATGCGGCAAAGGTACTATTTTAGTTCCGAGTGAGAAGTTAAGACCGAAGTTCGGAGTTCGGAGTTCAAAGTTTGGAGTTTGGAGTTAAAAAACTGAATCGTAAATTTTGGCTACTGCCTACTACCTAAAACCTTTTTACGGTACCAACAATTTCTTAAAATCCGAACTATCTCCTGAAAAAACATTAAAGTCCACCATGGATGTGATTCCGTTTACACGGCCCAATTCACTGTGCTGCCAGAAATCCCATTCCTGTTTTGTCCTTGGTTTATCCGGCTGCAGGTAATGAGCCACCCACAAAGGATAATCGTCAAATACGCCTGCAAAGTATTTTTCATAGAAACTGATATTGGTATAGATAATCGGTTTTACGCCATAATGCTTTTCTACCATATCCAGCCAGAGTTTTACTTCTTGCTGCATTTGTTTTACAGAAATTTTGCGGCTGACCTCTACATCCAACACCGGCGGTAAATCTCCAGATTTTAAACTGACGATCCCAATAAAATTGAGGGCTTGTTTTTCCGGGTTTTTCCCCGGAATAAAGAAATGATACGCACCTTTCGGCAGATTATGTTTTCCGGCATTCGACCAGTTACTTCTAAATTTTGAGTCAACAAGAAACCTTCCTTCGGTTGCTTTTATAAAGGCAAATCCGATTTTGATATCCTTCACTTCCATACCTTTCACCTCTTCCCAGTTAATATTCGCCTGGTAACGGCTCACGTCTATTCCATGAATTTTATATCCACGCGGAATATCAATTTCAAAACCCGGATAGAAAATATGGGGTTGTATGAAAAAGTAATTTACGGCGAAATAGGTGGAAGCAAAAGCTACACAAAGCCAAAAAAATATCTTTGCGAAAGATTTAATTGAGGAGGGTTTCTTTTTCCGGGCCACAATGAATAAGAATAATAAATTTTTAAGAATATTGAAGAAATCAATTAATACCTGTAAATGATCTCAGGTTTAAAATCTTTTAGATCTTCGTTTGTCTTATCCCAGTTTTCAGTATAGCCAAGCATAAAACCACCGCCACCTGCACCACATAGCTTTAAGAAATAATCTCCATTTCTTAAACCTTGTTTTGCTAATTTTTCAAAAGGAGTAGGAATCAGGTAACTCATTTCAGTTAACTGAAATTGAGATAGTTTATCCAGGTTTTGATAAAGTTTGTTCGTATTATTATTCAGAAAGCTATTGATGCTATCGTCCGTGATCTTCACCAGATCATTGTTGAATTTATTCCGGAACTTCTGGTCTTTGTACAATTGATTAAAACGGGTCATCAGTCCCAGGGTAGATCTTGCAATACCGGTATTTAAAAGGAAAACGACATTTTTACCCGCTTCATCTTTGGTTGGCAGTGTTGTAGTTAAAACTTCCCGGTGATTTTTGTAAAGAATAGGCTCGTTTAAAATAATACTTAATGGATCCAGACCGGAACTTGTACCATGAAAAAATGATTCCAGATGGCCAAGGCTTTGACGAAGTTTTTGAACTTTCTCAATAGTCATTCCTTTCAAATCATCCTTCACTCCTTTCGCTTTTTTGAGATAGCGCAAAAAGATGGCAACGACTAAAGCACCGGAACTTCCCAGGCCATATCCTTGGGGAATATTACTCTGAAAGAATAAGCCATTAGCAATCTCCTGTTCAAGCTGCTTTACTTCCAGAACAAAATTTTCATCCAGGTTGCTCGCAATAAAACCGGAAAATTTCTTAAGGTATTCATTTGATTGGACAGCATATTTAGCATCCGTTTCACTCGTGCAAAAATTTAATTGCCCGGAATAGCGGTCGCATGGCAACACAAGGGCCATGCTATTATGCAGCACACTATACTCTCCAAATAATAAAATCTTAGAATTTAATTTCTCCATTTCTCTTATCAATTTAGTTTTTCAGGTCCCCTGCCTGATTTATCGAAGATGATTCCCTTTAAATCAGGTTTCAATTCATTATTAAGAAAATCCGAAACTTCTTTTTTAAAAGCTTCCGGATAAATAACATGTACATTCGGCCCCGCATCAAGCGTAAAGCATATAGGCACTTTAGTCATTTCCCGAAAATCAATAATTTTCTCTATCGCATGAATAGTGCCCGGTTTCATTAACAGGTAATAATTCATTGATGTCATCATCATCGCGTGCAAAGCTAATGCCTCTGACTCAGCTATTTTAATAAATTCTCCAAAATCCCCGTTATATAACGTTTTTATAATCTTTCCTGTATTCTCTTTGGCTTGTAAAAAACGATTTTCGGCATAAGGATGATTGTTCATTAAAGAGTGGCCAACGCTGCTGGAAACTTTTTTTGGCTCATCGTCTACAATTAAAATAGCATCCATCATCTTTCGGAAATTTTCGTGTACGTCCGTAATTTTCGTAGCATACAGATCGGATGAGTTTTGGATATCCGGATGCTCTCCCCAGCTTGTATATCCACCAAACATAGACCGGCAGGCGCTTCCACTTCCTAATCTTGCCAGTTCACTTGCTTTTGTATAAAATAAATCTTTATCTGACACATGGTTTAAGATGCCTTCTGCATCCAGGAGCGACAAGGCAATAGCACCAAAAGCGGAGGCTGATGAAGCTATTCCGGTTGAATGCGGGAAACTATTATGGGAGCTTAATCGTATAGCAACATCATTTAATATAGGAAAGTGGGAAATATTTGTTTCCAGGTATTTTAAAATCCGCTTTTGAAAAGAGTCGTTTTTTTCTCCCTCAAAAAAATATTCCAATTCAATCCCGCTTTGTTTCTTTTCGAAAGTTTGCAGTTTTACATCTGTAACTGCTTCAGACAAGGTCATACTTACGGAAGGATTACAAGGAATTTGGTTTCCCTCTTTTCCCCAATATTTTACAATAGCAATATTTGAAGGACATCGCCATGCTATATTTTGATTAAAAAGACCTGCCATTTATTTTTTAATAATTTGATCGTAATTAAATTGGACCGCATATCCCATTTTGCTAAAATAATCTCTTGCCTCATTTTCATTCCGGTATGTAGCCATAAAGAAATCTCCACCCCATGCGCCTAATGATTTGATACTGTAGGCGTAATCACTGAATGTACTCATTTTAATTTGTTCAAGAGATAAAATTTCGGATAACAATTTTTCACTTTGATTGATGAGTATTTCCAGTTCTTCAATCTCCCTGCAGGCTGCCACTTCTGAAATAATCTGATTCATTTCATCAATCTCGCCGTCAGTAATATCTATTTCTTCAAAGCGAAGTACCTCATTCTTACTTTTTTGTTTCTTACCACTATAAACAAACAACAATTTAGATGTAATTGAATTTGCCAATTTAATTCCCACCGTTGTTTTCATTTCTTTTTCAAAAACAATGGGCGAATGCGCTGTTGCACAAGCTACATCGTATCCGGATCCTCCAAAAGAGTCTTTCAATAATTCATATGGATCCGTTTTACTCCATTGAGACAACAAACTTATTAAAGTAGAACTCGATCCAAAACCCCATTCCAATGGAAAATCTGCCTTCAAATGGATATCCATTCCGTCAGAAAACAAAGAAGGTTTTTCACTTTTTATCCTTTTCAGTAAATGAAGAAGAGAGGAAGCAATTTTAGTGTCAGTCGTTTCTCTCAATTCCAACTTATCCGAAAACTGTGCAGAAAACCATTCAACATCTTTTACGATACTCAACCAGTTTATTTTTCCGGACGCGTTCGGTGATACATTCATTTGTTGGCCGAATCTCAAAGGAATCGCTAATGATTTCGCCCCTCTTAAAACAAGGTATTCCCCAAAAAGCAATAGTTTTCCCGACGCATGATAATCCATTCGCTTAATCTATTTTTATTGACTTTTTCGGATTTGCTGCTTCTGCCATTTCTTCCATCAATATTCTTACTGCCGATACAGAAACGTTTTTATCTTTAAAATATTCTACGACAGATTTTTTATGTTCCGCAGGCACGCCTAACTGTTTCATGATATTAAAAAGATGCATTTTCATGTGACCTTTTTGAATACCAATTGTCACCAGTGACTTTACAGCGGAGAAATTATTAGCCAATCCTGCCGCGGCTGCGATTCCCATTAATTCCTTTGCTGACGGATGACCAAGAAGTGCCAAAGAAAGTCTGACCAATGGATGCAAATTGGTTAACCCACCTACCACGCCTAAAGAAAGAGGAACGTCCAGGGAAAACTTAAAAGTTTTCTCCGTAATTTCTACCTTAGATAAAGGAGAATATTGTCCTCCTCTTGCCGCGTAAGCATGACCACAGGCTTCTACTGCCCTAAAATCGTTTCCACTTGCTAAGACAACCGCATCTATACCATTAAAAATTCCTTTATTATGAGTGGTAGCCCGGTAGGGATCTACTTCCGCAATGCGCATACCTGTGTAAAATCTGCCCGCAAATTCTTCTCCCGAAATATTAGGTACAAAATTATCCAGGTTTTTAATGTCTGTTTCAACCGTACAACGCACCCGGCAATTTGGAGTTAGATTTGACAAAATGCACATCACCACATCCAGACCGTCTTTTTCAAACTCTTCCTGGCTGCCATGCCATTCTTTAAATGTCGCCGAAAACTGTTCCAGGCAAGAATTTATAAAGTTTGCCCCCATGGAATCCACTGTTTCAAAGGTGCAGAACAACTGCATCAATCCCGGCTCCAGGTGATTTAGGTCTTTTAATTCAATATCCGTAATTCCACCTCCCCTGGCGCGCATGTTTTCCGTGATGGATTCACATCCTGCAATCAGAAGTTCTTTTAACTCCGGAAATTTATACCGAAGTAATTCCACATTATCATTCCATAAAAAATGCACCTGGCCAATTTTTTCGGTTCCAAGAATTTCCGTTTTGAAACCTCCATGCGAAAACCAAAATTTTGCACTATTGGCCGCTGCTGCTACGACAGAACTTTCTTCAATGACCATTGGAATCATGTAAACATTCCCATCAATTAAAAAGTTTGGAACAATACTGAAAGGCAGATGAAAATTGGAGATTGTATTTTCGCTGAACTCTTCAATCATTTCCTGTATGAGCGGATCTGAATGGTGAAAACTTTTGAAAACATCCACGGGGTTGTCACTGCTCTTAATTAAAGCTGCAATAATTTCCAGTTTTTCATCGCGGCTTTTTTTAGAAAACCCATGTAAAATCTTGGCTTGGTTGTTCATGATATTATTTTACTTTTAAAAATGCTTTTGCAAGCAATAAACCTTGAATCTGGTGCCAGGCAAAATTATCCAGTACTTCCTGGGATTGATTGGCGTATTTTAAAAATGTAGCCGCCTGTCCGTACATGGCAGGCAAGGCTGATTTGGAAATAGCGTAGTAACCGTCTAAAAAGCTTTTGATACCACCACTCACGATCACTGTTTTCACCTTGATATCTTTTCCGGTTTCCTTGACCACCTCATTCATTAAATCTACCATCTCTGCCGCACTATGTCCTAAGGTAACAATCTCTTTATAAAAATCACTGATTCCTGCATTGCGGAATAATTCCAATTTAGAAAAATTCGTGCCTCCATTCGCTGCAAATTCAATGGCAGTAAGCGGTAGCTTTAGCAATTCCTCCATACTTTGTTTCCCAAATCCCTGTCCTACTTCTTTTACAATTATAGGAAACGAAATTTCATTCAGTAACTTTTTAATCGTCTCCAAAGGAGAGTACCGAATTACATCACCTTCTGGCTGCAACCATTCCTGTAATGGATTCACATGCACGATCAACCCATCAGCACTCAATTTCTCTTTCAGATTTTTGATCTTATATGCTTCTCCTTCTTCCAGTAATTGTTCTACCTGCGCTATTCCCAGGTTTACGTAAAATGGTATTTCATCCCCAAGAATCGGTCTTAAATTAAAACCATCCGTAAGACTATTATCTGCTAAAGCAAGTCTGCAGGAGCCAAGACCCATACCAAAACCAAATTTCTTCGCCGTATGTGCCAGTTTTTTATTGATGTCGTCCGCATTGGAAGTACCACCTGTCATGCTGGAAATCCAGATGGGGTATTTTTGGGTTTGGTCCCCGATTTTTGTTTCCCAGGTTGCATTTTTATCCGGATGGGCGGATAGCATTGGTTCATAATAAAACCGATGATCAATCTGATCATTTTGAGATTCAAAAGCCAGGTTAAGATGACTCTCTTTCCGCGTACCCATTATCTCCGGATTTTCCTTTTCTTCCGACTGTTTATTCAACATAATTTCCTTTTGAAAAATTTCATTTAAAATCATCGATCCAATGAATTAGATAATGTCATTGAAAATTGAGCGTTTATCGCCCTGCAGAGGTTTTAAAATCAGGCGCAAAGGTACATTTTTGAGGTGTGAAATGTTTGGATGATTTTTTTCTATATATCTACGATAATATACCCGGTTAGGTTCCTCCATAAACTACAATACAAACAATCATCATTCACAATTAACCAGTCAGTTTAACCCATACAATTTATTTCATGAAATAGCTGAAGTCGCTTCTCAAGTTGAATTACGCCTAAAATCTTGTCAGAAAATAAAAACTACTGACAGAAGAAAAATAATGTAAATTTATATTTGAATTTTTTACCGGATAAATAAAATTCCGGCTACTATTGGCGAAAATCCATCACTGTGCATTTTCAAAGAATTCCGGCTAAATCCAATTCCTCCCAAAAACCAAATAATACTCTGTAGCACAGGACGTCCGACTACGTTTGCCGGTAAGATTATACATAACCCCCAAAAAATGGTAAAGCCATTTAAATTCCTTCAGTTTGCAAAACTGATTTTTTATGCTGTTTTTTCTAAAAACAGAAATGCCGGAAGTCATGATGGATTTGTGATAGGGTATGGTCATTTCTTTCCCACAGCATCAACTATCCACAAATGGCTGTTGGTTGGTTTTCTATTCTTCGTTTTTATTATTCAGGCAAAAGCGCAAACCATTTCAGTGAATGACAGCGTCTCTCTTTTACCCCAAGAGCCATATGCGATTTCAGCCTTGAAATTGTTGAATCCTGAAAAAATAAAGTTCGAAAAAATGGCCGGAAGGAGAATCAATTTCGGATTGACAGGGAATGAATTTTATTATGCCCTTCTTAAATTGGAACCTGGCCAACCAATACGGCCTCAATATTTATCAATTGATAATACAAGTCTGGATAGTGTTTTTATTTATGAAATAAAGCCGGATAATTCTTTTTTAGAATTATATAAAGGTGGCCGGCTTATTCCTTATGATAATAGGAGGCAATTTGTTTGGCATACTGCCCAGGTGGATTTTGGTACAAAACCTACCTACTATCTTTTAGCCGTAAAAGCGGCAGAAAAAAATATCAATTTTCGATATGATTTATTATCATATTCCCAACTTCAGAAAAAATATGAAACATTTGAGCGTATCGTATTTTTTTATGTTGGTATAGCATTTATGATTTTAGCGATCATTATATTGGCTCTTTTCCTCTTTAAAAAACAGGTGTTTGCAGTGTATGCCGGTTATATGGTTTGTGTTTCCTTTTGGATTATTGATCATTACGGATATATAAACCCATATCTCTATCCGGGAATGCCGGAACTCAATGACTTAACGAAACCATTAAGTAGTCTTGGTGCAGCTTTTATGCTACTGACCACACAGAAATTTATCTTTTACAACAACTTACAGAATTATGCTTTTCTTTTCAGGATAGTGCAATATTTACGCACATACCTCATTTTTCTATTACTATTTACAACACTATTATTCAATCCAACTATTAGTAGTACTCTAAAGATTTCTTTCGTTATTCTTTGGCACTCAGGCCTCATTTTCTCCGTGATCCTCATTGCTTTTTTGCCCCTGTTTTTTATAAAAACAAATGAGGTGGCAAAAATATTCTCCATCGCTATGCTGGTTATTTGCCTGACAACTTTAAGCCAGTTTTTTGCCAATATCGGTTTAATCCATGATTATTTTTTAAATGAGCACGGCATGGCTTTAGGCAGTGTAATAGAAAATTCAATTATGGCCTTTGGATTACTTTATGGATTAGTGATAGAAAGAAGAAATAAAAATCTCCAGGTACTCACTTTACAAAACGAGCAAAAGGAAATGTTGGAAAAACTGATCTATGTACAAGCCAACGAACGCAAAAGAATCGCGTCTGATCTTCATGATAACATTGGTCCTCTGTTGGCAGCTTTAAAAATCAATTTCCGGAGGATCATCAATTTGAATGGAGAGAATACCCGGCATGAGCTCATAGAAAAAACAGAAAGCATCATCGATGATTCTATTACGGAAATCCGGAATATTGCACATAATTTAATGCCGAAAAACCTGGAGAGTAATGGGCTGATCCATACACTGGAAGACTACTTCCTGAATGTTCAGCAGTTGTATGGGAAGCAACTTTCTTTTACGCACGAGGTGTATTCTATTTTCAAACCCGAAATGCAGGTAAACATTTATTTTATTATCAGCGAACTGGTATTAAATGCGGCGAAACACAGTACGGGGCAATTGATTAATGTATCGGTAAAATCTGAGCCGAGAGCAGTATCCATCAGGGTTCTGGACAATGGACAAGGTTTTCCGGCTAAGCAAATCATGAATCATCATTCGTTTGGAATACAAAGCGCGGAAAGCAGAACCAATTATCTGAAAGGGAAGTTTTCTCTAAAATCTTCTGCAGGAAAGGGAACTGTTGTAAATATCAAAATTCCTTTACAGTGACACCATGCCCAGGTGAACTGCTTTTATGACCAGGCCGATCCGGTTCTTGACTTCGAATTTTTCGAATAGTCTTGCACGATAAGTATCAATCGTTGATTCACTCAGATATATTTTGCCGGATATTTCTGCATAGCTCATTTCTGTGCATAATAAGTGAAGCACTTCTTCTTCCCTGGAGCTTAATTCAGGCACATTCCTATGAAGGATCCTTTTTTCAATTTGCTTGTGAATATTCCCGGTAATTATTGGCGTATAAAAATATCCGTATTTAACCACTTGCTGAAGAGCCGTCAACAATTCTTCCGAACCTACACTTTTCAGCAAATACCCTTTCACACCGTATTGCAACATCTGGATCACGCTGTTATCATCTTCTTCCATTGTAAGTGCAACCACTTTGATGTCTTTTTTATTTTCAAAGATCCATTTTGCCACCTCTATCCCACTCATTCCCGGCATTTTGATATCTAATAAAATGATGTCAGGCAAATCCTTTTCTTGTTCCAAAAACCCAATAGCTTCTGCGCCGTTATGGGCACACCAGCAAACGGAGAAATCCGCAAAATCATTGATAAGGCTGGACAGCGAATCACAGAATATCACATGATCATCTATTAATCCAATGGTAGTCATCCTACAAAGCTAAATCAATTGGGCTGTGGAATTTTCATGAAATGTTTCGTGGATTTCCATGATGGGAAATGATGATTTTCCTTGTACAATACATTATGGAAAAAATATAAGTTTGGGTGAATAATTAATCTTAACAATCATGACTGGCAGCGAAATATTAAATCTTGGAAATAAGCATATTGGAGAACCTTACATCTTTGGGTCTCCGGTGCCAAAAAACAATAAATCCTGGAAGGGTCCGTGGGATTGCGCTGAATTTGTCAGCTGGATCATTTTTCAAATTTCCGGAAAGCTTTATGGCTGCAATAATGATCTTGGAAACCCTGCTGTAGCTGATGCCTACACAGGATATTGGAGAAATGATGCGGAAATGAAAGGAAAGATTATTACGGTAGATCAAGCCGCAAAAACACAAGGAGCAGCAATCCTTCGTGTACCGGCTGTTGGACTAACCGGCCACATTGTAGTCTCAGATGGAAACGGGGGAACCGTTGAGGCACACAGTCACGCTGATGGCGTGATCAATTCAGTGATAAACGGAAGAAGATGGGATTTTGGCATATTGGTTCCGGGGTTTGATTATGAGCAGCAGCCAGCAGTCAAATACGTTCCGCCTGACTATACCATTTACAGGTACACACTGCCAAAAATGGTTGGATCAAAGATTGGCCAGATCCAAAAAGCTCTTAAGGCTGCAGGATTTGACCCTCAGGGTATTGATAACATTTATGGTCCGGGCACTTTCAAAGCGGTGGAGGCTTTTCAGCAGGCAAATAATCTGGTTGTTGATGGGGAAGTTGGTCGCGATACGGCAAAAGCTTTGGGGATCAACTTGTAGAATACAGAAGGGTTTTTCACTTTCCAATCAGTTTTAAATTTTCTATTATGTTCAACAATGTCGCTTTAGATATTTTTATCGGATTGATATTTGTTTTTTTGCTTTATAGCCTGATGGCTTCTATTCTTCAGGAGATTATTGCTACCCGTTTTGCTTTCAGGGCTAAGGTGTTAGAAAAGGGCATTCTAAGAATGCTGGAAGATGGAAAAACCACGGGAGATATTCCTTATATGGACAGGATAGATGGCATTCTGCACATCTTTAATCTTAAGAATATCATGAAAGGGAAAACAGTTGCTCCCTGGTTTTATGCACATCCCCTTATAAAATACCTGGCTGAAGATAACTGGTACAGCAAACCTGCCTATATTTCCTCTTCCAATTTTTCCAAGGTAATGATTGATCTGCTGAAAGGAATGGACCAACCTGCTTCACAAAGTCTGCAAGCAATTAATGATTCCATTATGAACGGATGGATCCATAAGATCTACCTGCAAAAACCGGATTTGGCTAATCCAGCGGTGAAGCAACTCAATAAAATGAACGAATTAGAAGATAATGGAACCGTGCAAATGAGCAGTAGCACTGCTATGTTTCTTCAATCCCTTTGGCAGGATTCTGGTGCTGATGTGACTGTTTTCCAGGCCAAACTGGAACAATGGTTCAATGATACAATGGAACGAGCTACCGGCTGGTTTAAAAAATACACGCGAATCGTTCTTTTTGTAATCGGATTTGCACTTGCTTTTTACTTTAATGTTGATTCTTTAGCTATCCGGAGGATACTGACTAATAACCGTCCGGCCCGTGAGCAAATGGTTAGCATGGCAATCGCAAACCATGATAATCTAAACCCGGGAAATATTTTAGGTAAAGATAGCAGTCTACTGGACTCTACCTATAAACTGGTAGCCGCCGATGCTGAAAAAGCAAATAATGTGTTGGGCCTGGGCAAACCCTGGAAAGATACTTTAAGCATGTGGAAGGATAGTCTGAAATGTGTTGATTTTCATACTCGTTTTAATACACTTGAACAAAATACTCCCGCGTTAAGGGATAGTATCCAAATCCTAAACGATTCTTTGAAGCTTAGCATTCAATTATTAAAAGTCGTTACCGCACAAAAAGATTCCTTAAAAGATCCGAACGACTCTATACGGATCACTGATAGTTTTCGCTTAGCAGATAATATAGAAATACTTCAGCAAAAGATTCAGAATGATAAAGATACACTGGCAGTATTTTCTGCTCCAATGCTGAAATACAACCAAATAAAATTTCTTAAAGAACGCAGCGAATATATCAACCAACAAGTAGGCAATAAATGGTTTTTATATGGTCCTAACCAGGCAGGCGGTTGGGAAACATTCTTTGGTTGGATCATCACAGCTTTGGCTGTGATGCTGGGCGCTCCTTTCTGGTTTGACTTGTTGAGTAAGTTCATCAGCCTTAGGGGTACAGGGACAAAAATTGACGCAAGTGGCAGCACATCGCCAATACCGGCTCCTGTAGCAACCGCCGCGGCTACTTCCACCCAATCTTCTAACAATAATGCAGACCAGGAGGCTGTTGGATAATTATGGCACAATTAAAAGTAATCGTCAATAAACTTAATAGAAGAAGAACTCCCATTACAGATTTTTCTGAGAAAGGAAATGTGAGCGGGACAGTATTCAGGGGATTTCAATTTGTAAGTATAAATACAGAAATAAACGCATTAGGAACCTGGTATCAGGACAGGGATGGAAATTTTTACTGGGGTGGCGGACTTGCAATCATCAGTCAAAATGACCCGGTAATTCCTTCACCAGCGGTTCCGCATACTGCAGGTAAAGCAGTCATTCCCATGCCGCATGCAATACCACAGAATTTACCCCTTAGCCGCACAAAATGTTTGTTAACTGCTGATTGGCTTGAATTACATTATAGCGATAAATTTGCCGCTGCCATACAAGGAACTCCCTTTACAAAAGAACTTTTGTACGCCATTGCCTGCCAGGAAACAGCTATTTATTTTTATGACTGGACGAAAGATCACACGCCGGAAGAAGTACTTGGCCGCTGCGTATTTGATGCTTCAGGGGATGCTAATGGAACACGGAATGCCTTCCCAAAAAACACAGCGGCATTTATAGACCGCTATGGACTAGAAAAGGCGAATATGCTTATAGAAGAAGCAAATAAAACGCGGGCTATGCGCGGTTTTGGACCTAAACAATGGGTCTATGCCGGCTATGGATTATTCCAATACGATATTCAATATATCCAAACAGATGAAGTATTTTTTCTTCAAAAACAATGGTATGAGATGGATTATTGTTTGGAAAAAGTGATGAAAGAATTGAGAAGCAAATGGGCAGCTTATCCCACCGATTTGTTTAGAACCATAAAAGCCTATAACGGCAGCGGACCAAGGGCAGAGAATTACGCCAATAATGTTTTGCAATTCCTGGACTGGATCCGGAAGCGGACTTAGTTCCCCGCCGTGATTGATAATGCTTAAGTATCCCCGATCAAATTTTATTCCCTGAATCATGACAACTTTTAAAGTAAATGTCAATAAACTAAATGTGCGCAGCAGCCCTGTCACCGATTTCGACAATACAGAAAATGTGGTTAGTGTGTTGTTGAAAGATGCGGTATTTACGAGTGTTGGGATGTTGGAGAATGAATTGGGGAGCTGGCCGGTGAATATTGAAGGACATACCGTATCAGAAAAATTTCTTTCTCAACTGCAAGATGATATTCCACCTGAGTTGATAAAATATCATGATAAGATTCCAAAGATATTTCTGGATTTTCATTTGGGAAAGCTCTGGGAGTTGCCGATGCAGAAAGGATTGAAAGTGGGGATAATTGACAATGGTGTAGATGAAAATCATCCAGCATTAAAAAGAAAAGTAATTAATTTAAATGAGGAGATTGTTATAAATAAAATCAGTAACCCAAATCATGCCACAACAATGGCCTGCATTATCGCAGGTGATGACCCAGAAAATGGAATTATAGGTATAGCCCCAAATATTGATTTCATCTATTCTTTTACTTTACCTGATCATGGAGCTAATCCGGAAATGTTTATATCCGCATTGGATAAAATGGAAAAGGAAGAAATAAAAATTATTAATATTAGCTATGGAGAATATAATGAAGATTTTAGGTCAAATAAGGCACTTCAAGAAAAAATATCTGATTGCGCTAAAAATGGTTGTTTAATAATCTGTTCATCTGGAAATGGTTCAGTTCATGATAAAACATTTTATCCCGCCTCTTATGATGATGTTTTATCTGTAACAGGTATACTTGCTAATTATAAAAGAGATATATCCTCTAATTTTTGGAGTGGAATTAGTATTTGTATGTGTACCGATTATTATTTCGATGAAACCAAGTTTAAAGATTCTAATGCAACATCTTCAGCAACTGCAATTATTTCCGGATGCTTAGCACATGCTTACAATATTTTTATAGAAAAGGAAAATAGTTTGAATTATATTAATTCTCTTACTAAGGCTTTAGATAAGGTGAAATTTGAATATCATTCTTTGAGTGTAATGGTGCCTGTTCTTGAAGGAAACAAATTTTATACAATATTAAAATCAACAACATGAAAATTCTATCAACTCTTGCTTTTATGTTTTCAATTTCGTTAGCAACAGCACAAATCGATCTTGATCTGGCGATACCAAAAGGAAATACACAAACAGTAATATTAAGTTCAAAAACCATCCGACTTCAGAATTGTTCTTTAAAATATAATTATAAAGTTGATTGGGATTTTGTTCAAAATATGACCCCTCCTTTTCAGATGCCTGGGGAAGGAGTTCAGTCTGCAGTAAAATGTAGTGATGAAGTTGGCACAATTAAAGAAGATTTAATTAATGCAGAATCTGAAGAAATGGTCAGTGAAAGTGTTGAAAAAGGTATAAAGTTATTAGCTACTTTAAAGGACCCGAAATGTGTTGCAGTTCTCAAAAACATAATAGATGGAACACAACATTCTTTTTCTATTCCCTATGCTCCTTTAAAAAACAACCAGGTAATTACCGTAATAATAACCAAAGTAGATAAAGAGAATGGTAATCCTGTAAAAGACGGTAAATGGACTTTCGTCCTTAAAACCCCCGAAAAAACCCGTTGGTTAGTGCATTATGGATTGACCTATACGCCATCCATCATTAGCAAAACGGATCACTATTATTCCATGGCGGATACCAGTGTGGCCAATAAATTTACCGTAACAAAAGAAAATAATAATGGACCGAAGCCCTGGGAAAATATTTCTGCTACGATTAATTTTACCTACCCATTTCATGCAGACTCAAGGGGATTTGATGGTGGATTCACAGCGGGATTTGGCCTCAGCGCAGGATTGGAACTCTCCGGGCAGGCAGGGCTTTCCATGATTATCGGCGAAAATGTAATTCTGGGAAGTGGTATGGTTATGATGCAGAAATACAAACTCATGGGTAAGTACAAAGAGGGACAAATCATTAAAGAGAACCTGGATTTTAATAGCCTTCATGACAAAGTATGGTTACCGGAATTGTATTTCACCCTTGGTTTCCGTTTTGGAAATAATCCTTTCGCTAAAAAAGCCGCTGAACCGGCAGCGACGCCTGCAGCTACACCGGTAACTCCAACGCAACCTTAACTTATCATCTTAATGATAAAAGCACGCAAAAATAAAATTACCCCACCAAAAATCCATAGAGATTATTTAGGCTTGACAAGCTGCTGTTAAAAAACATCCATGAAAGACGTTCATAAATTAAAAGGCAGCTATGAAGAATTAATTGACGGTTTAGATCTGACTGTCCAGCAAAAGATTCTTCTGAAGTTGACCTGGCTTGACTACTTATTATTGCTGGATAAATCTGCACGAAGAGGCTGGGTGAGTTTTAATTATTCACAACTCATAGTCATCCTATTTAGTTTAACCCAGATTGCAGCTATCCGGACAAAAGTCGGCACTGGTGTTGAGTTTCATTTTTTTTCAGTTCCAGTTTGTGTACTACAGATTTTCGTTTTGTGAAAGGTCTGTATTTACTTTGGAGGATGTCATAAATCCTCTTT
>JBBSUB010000042.1:0-23134 GCA_038235345.1 Chitinophagales bacterium | reverse complement strand
TCAGGCTCTTTTACCTTCCTCTTTATTGTGTCTAAAATCCACATTATAATCCAAAATCATTTCTTTTAAACAAGTTGCAATGGAGCCAAATTTTACGGCTCTCTTATATTTTAAGCCATTGATAAAATAGCGGAGTATTCTTCATGCCTGATTGGGTACCGGTTTTTATATCATTATCTATTTTTCCTCTTATAACTTCTGATTTCAAATCTATATTTAATTGTTGTACCGAAATTGAATGATTTTTTTAGAAGACTTATGATTCCGCCTAATTCATATTCCAAAAACTCCTGGCAGTCAAGAATCAAATCATGTGCCTGTAAATATTTTTGTTGTAATGCGCATGCTTCTAAAACTTGCGCAGCTAATAATGCAAATGAATTCATCCGAACAACAGGAAAGTGCTTGTAAATAAAACAAATCTCTTCCTGGAAATATTCACGCAAAATGCCTTAAGTTCTCTGTAAGCTCTGCGGCAATATTCACATTCATAATCTTCGAACAACGCCAGGATTTTTCGCATCCTGGTTTCCAAACTCTATAATAAAAAAAAATAAGAAAAATAAAAAGTTGAAAACAGGCTATTGGAAAACCATTAAAAATCCTGCTAATCAATAACGATCGAACAAGATTTTCAGCCATTATTTTTTAAGCGTCAATGCACTTCCATAGTGATGAACTATATCGGGTTCACCAGGATGATGGTCATGTTGTTGTATTGAATACTCTGTATTATCTGCATTCGTTCCTTTCTTGTAGATACTTTTTACAGTGCCATGTCCGATAGCACTACGATAATGCCAGGTAACTTTTGTACCTGCCGGAATTGTATCGAATTTCTTTTCTGTTTCTTTTGTTTTTGCTGCCATGATATTAATAATATTACTTTATTTATTTTATCGATTATTTCCTGCCTGTTTTTCATTAAACAAACCCGTCTCTCCAAAGTCTGTTTTAATCCCTTTATATAACAAACCGGTTATTTTGAATTGTTCTCCTTTCCATTTCTTTATTCGGAACTAAACTTTTTCCCACGCAAAGGCCATAGTTCAAACACTACCAAAAGATTCCATGCAGCTAAATATATTCTTCTTACCAATGTTCACATCGCACAGCTTAAAAAATAATCTAATGCTTCTTTTTTTATTCAGCTATGCTGTTCTTCTAATAACTCCAATGATAATAGCAATGATGGCAATCACCAATAAAATATGGATGATACCTCCTGTAAAAAACCCTCCCAGAAAAGAGATAGCTCAGATTATTATCAATATTACTGCAATCACGTATAATATGTTTCCCTTTATATTTGTGTTTAAGGATTACTGTAAATATTTAATAAGAACTAAATATTTATAGTACGAATTATTCTGCCAAAATTTTATTCTTTAACCAAAAAACTATCTTTTAATATAGATAACTAATTAAAAAGTTTCATTTTTAGATATCTACCTCTGCAAGCTTTGGGGAAATACTTCCATAAAGAAGTGAAGGTTTTTGATTTCTTTATCCGGGATTGCATTTTTAATCCAATAGAAATTAAATTATAAATGCCAAAATTTTCAATAGCAATTTGGAAGGGTGCAGTTCAAAATGTCGCTGGTTGAAAACTAGTCGGACGGCGAAGTATAGGTTTTGGTTGGTGTCCACGGGTTTAAAAAAAGTCTGACTCACTTTTAAATTCAAACATAGATTCAACCCCATTGGGGTCGGGTGTTCAACTATTGCTTCAACTATCAACATTTGACCCCGTTGGGGTCTGATAACCTTAGTAACGATAAGAGTGTTTAACTTCCTCAACGCTATTTGTTGATTAACAATTCAATTTATAACCGAAATGTTTTACCGGTAATTTCTTCTATGCAACTAATTTTTTTTAAGCACGAATTTTAAGCACCAATTTCACGAATTGAAGACAGTATTTCTAAAGTTGCTTTAGCGAAACATCGGCGCATCCATAAAGGGACTACTAATGAACAGGCGTAAACATTTCGACTGGAGGTTTTAAGCCATTAATTGCCTGAAAGATTTTCATATTTAAGTAGTTTGCACCAAAATTTCAGGAACTTTTTTTGAAGGTAATAATCACATTTTGCAACTATTTATTTCTTCTTTAAAATTATTATCCTTTTAATTTCATAGAAGATTCTATCGACCCAACGGGGTCAAATGTTTATAGCAAATGTTGAAGCCTTTCACACCAACCCAAACGGGGTCGAATATTGTCCGCCGAATTTTGCAGATTTAAATGGAGATAAAACTCCCTCCCCCGAAATGAAGATTGATTTAAGGGTCTTAAAAAAGCTAAGTTAGTTTACCTTGCTCTTGTACCCCTTGAGTTAAGTTTCCCGACAGTTTCCTTTAATTTTTTGGTAGCCTTCTCCACAGCCTCAGCGGTATCAAAACTTCCAGCATTATTTAGAATCTTTATTAATTTATTTAATTCGGCCTCTAATGGAGCGGTCAGCCCAAAATCACCCATTGCAGATAGAAGCCTAAGAATAATATCTTCCGCTCTTAATTTATTTTCGGAAGACAACCGGTTATAAGCATTTGTAAAAGCGTGAAGAATTTCAATAAAATTTTGATGCTGCATGGATTCGGATGCCGCAACCATTAATGTTGTAAAAGAATCCATCAACCTGGGAACCACATTGTCCTTATAAACAATTGGATAAATATTTTTACCGGGCGTATCATCCATATACGACCAGCGTATTAATAAATTACAAAGAGTACGAATAGTAATAAGACCGGGTGCGGGATTCGATTTAGCAGTGGATATTGAAGTCCATCCGATTGTCTCCATTTCTACAATACCCCCGAATGGATCACTGCCTATATCATTATTTACATCAACAGAAATAGATTTACAAACAATGTTGCCGACAGTTTTGCCATCTGCCTCATTCTCCGAGGTCACAAAAGCTATTTCATCTTTAAAGATTACATATTCACCTATCGACACTTTTAAAACAACCTCCACTTCAGCTTTTACTTTTTTGATCTCAGCATATATCCTGTCGAAATTGATATGCGTTATGTAACCGTGCTCCTTTATTTGTATAGAAACCTTACACGGTCCTTCATAAATTGCCTCGCGACGGGTTCTTCTGACAAAAAGCATTTGCTTTTTTCGTGCTTTTAGGGTGAGATCATAAATACTATTAATGATTGACACCGGACGCATATCGTTTATAGTAGTGTAAATAAGAATTATAAGTAGAAACAGTGCGACCCCAATAAAAACCATTGCAAGCGATGCACTAAACACCGGGTTAAAATTATCGCTTACTGTTGCAAGAACTATGAGAGAATAAAGTGAAAGACCTACGAAAAACCCAAAGTAAGTTTGGTTGTGACGACTCCGCAAAAACTGGTCAAAGACTTCGGTGCTCATGGTTGAAGCAGATTGCTGCACCACGATAAGCAACAGTGTAACGGAAAGTGAGGTTACGGTAATGATGCTGGTTGCTATACTTCCCATCAATGCGCTTGTAGCTTTCGGGTCATTAAAAATAGTACTTTTTAAAAAATCCGACAACGATTTCAGTGAGACAATTCTTTCATGATCTATAATATTAGCACACACACATACCACTAAAAAACCAACGATGATAAATGTAGGTACTTTTAAAAATTCACGAAATGATTGTCGTGCGCCTTCCCATATTCTATGTAAGAGTGAAGCATTCTCCTCTTTGATTATTACAAAATTTATTTTGGGAGCGTCCATTGGTTCTACATTGATTTTTAATAAACAAATTCTTCAACATTAAAGTTCATACAAAAATCAGTACCACGGATCATTTAGATAAGTGTATTTATAAATGATTGTGCTACTTAAATTTAATTTGCCTTTAACGTCAGGTCTTTTAAACTTTCCTTGATCATTTGGGTTCTCCAATAGCGATTAACTAAAATATAAGAATTTTACGACAAAAATAGTTTGGGTCAAATCTGTAACGGATATGCTACATGTTTTAGAATAAAAATAAAATGAAGCTTGAGAGACCAGTTGCCGTTTTTGAATCAGGACATCGCGTTTGGGTATTTTATGAACTAATATAGTAACAACCTGGAAATATATTTATACCCGAAATAATAAACAATGATCAGCCAGACAATTCAGGATATATAAAAAAAGTATGGCTGGCAGGAGCATTCTGTTAGCGATCGTAATTATTTTTTATCGATTAAAGCTCTATTTAGCGTAATCCTATTAGCACCCGCGGGCATTTTAAACGCCATTTAACCTCATGGTTTTTGCCAATATTCCGCATCGCAAACTTCATTTGCCGCCAGGCTGGAGCCTGACGATATCTGGTATATTCAATATAATATTAGTTGCAGTTTTTTTGGTTTACACCAGAAAGGCCCGTACAGCAGGCCTCATATGGCATCGCGAAGAAATATACAATCAACTAAGAAAACCGTAATGCTCATTTTTACTTAGATCCTATTAGCTCAGCTTGCTAGGGCATAAAGCCACAATTGCGTTAACTTAAGTTTAAATATGGCATTGCTATTGAGATAGACTATAACATGGGAGGGTTATTGCCCGACTGGAGTTACAATAGCAGTGGTATTGGTAAACCGTCAGCCGTGGCAACTCATTATTTAAGTGAGTGTTCATTATTACATGCCTATTGACGGAGACGTTTGGCTGGAAGATTCTTGAGAATCTTCAACTAGATATATTTTAAGGGTATTAAGATAAAATATATTCTTGCAAGCATCTATGCGACATAAAGATATAATTATTCGAATTATTAAATCATTAATCTTAACAAAACAATTATGCAAATAATAACTAAAAAAGAAATAGCTGAATTAATCGATGTAAATCAGGAAAATTGTATTTCAATTTTTATTCCGACACATAGAGCAGGGAAAAAGGTCTTGCAAGGAGAAGATACTATAGTTCTAAAAAACCAATTAAAAGAGGTTACTAATAAGTTAGCAAAAAAAGGTCTTCCTGCCGGGGATATTAAGAAAATGATAGCACCTGTTCAGCAATTAATAGATAATACTTCATTTTGGCGGGAACAATCTGATGGCCTCGCAATTTTTATAGCCGATGGTTTTTCAAAAGTCTGTACGCTTCCCGTGTATTTCAAGGAATTTAATTATGTATCAAATTCATTCTATTTAAAACCATTGATGCCAATGTTTGTTGGGGATGGTAATTTCTATTTATTGATGCTTGAAAGAAGCAATGTAAAGTTATACGAATGCACCCACCATAGTTTCACTGAAATCAAAATTGACGATTGTATTCCTGAAACGAAACAAGATGTCGTAGGCTATGATTATGAACAAAAAAACCTGCAATTCAGAACTGGACAAGCAGGGGAAGGACGGGCTATGTATCATGGCCAGGAAGCTGCTACGGGGAAACAGAAAAATGAAATCAAAAAGTATTTGAGAGCAATAAATGATGGACTTGCCCCACTTTTAAAAGAGGAGACTATGCCAATGCTAATTGCTGCGCAAGACCCTCTATTTGATATCTACAAAGAAGTAAATACTTATCCAAATGTAATGGAAGAAAATTTAAAGGTCAATTTTGGGGGTACCAATATTTATGAGACCCACGAGTTGGCCTGGGAAAGCATTTCTTCCGTATTTGACAAGGCAAGAAAGGATAAAATAGCACTTTTCCTTGATGAGCAAGGTACAGGCAAAACAGCAATTGGAATAGATGAAATTATACCAGCCGCCTTTAATGGAAAAGTTGCTGCTTTATTTTGTGAAAATATGTCAGATATTTTTGGCAACTATAAAGAAGAAAATAATGCTATAATGGTTACTCAAAGTGAGGAAGATGACAACACCATATCCTTGATGAATGTAGCAGCGGTAAAAACATTTTTAAATGGTGGCGCAGTATATTTATTGGATAAAGAAGAAATGCCAAATCCTAATTCCAGGATCAACGCCCTGTATAGATATTAAATTTATATACATTATATTATAATAGAATCCAGGTTTGGAAGCCTACGATAAATGGATTGATACCAATGCTACCATTGGCAAGGGTATTGTTTTATTATTCAATATTTACTAGCACATAATATAAACTATGAAGTCATAATATTAGCAGGTGTAGCAGTCGCTCTTGCCATTGACGAATGCTCTTTCATTACAGTGGCGGAATTAATAATCGATCGGTAGCTTTTATAATTTTAACAAATAATCCTGCCGGGTTTTCTTCACAGGATTTGTAAAAGTGTTAGCTACGAAAAATAAATTTTATAAAAATGAAAAATTCAGCAAAAGAAGTAGTAGAAAAAATGTTCTCTGCATTTGGTAGAGGTGATATAGAAAAATTCGTAGAAACAGTTTCTGAGGATACCGTATGGATTTATCACGGTACGCAAATTATTCCTGCAGGAACTTTTGAAAAGAAGGAAGGTGTAAGAACTTTTTTTAGCAATATTCTCGACAAAACTGAAATCATCAACTTTGAACCACAACAATATATTGTTGAAGGAAACACGGTTGTTGTGTTAGGCCGGGAGCATCAAAAAGTGAAACGGTCAGGAAGGGAACTAAAGCAAAAATGGGTTCAGATATATACCGTCGAAAATGATTTGATAACAAGAATGGAGGAGTTTGCAACGTCGGAAGAAGTAAACTAAATTACATTATTGTAATCGAAATTTTTCTCAAAGAATTACTAATTTCTTTGCGAAGCGTTACAACTCATCAGAGAAAATAAAAACAAAAAGTATGAATAACGAAATATTAAAAAGTAATCCACTTATATGCGACATAGAAACCGGAATGTGTGAAACAGGAGATACCAGTATAGATACTACATCGCATAGCAATATGCAATCAACTAAGAAATCCATAAAATTAATTTATTATACCGATCCTATCTGCTCTTCCTGCTGGGGCATAGAACCACAATTGCGCAAACTTAAATTGGAATATGGCAATGCTATTGACATAGACTATAGAATGGGAGGTTTATTGCCAGATTGGAATTACAACAGTGGTGGTATCGGAAAACCCTCAGACGTAGCTTCACATTGGGACGAAGTAAGTGTGCATTATGATATGCCAATTGATGGTGATTTATGGATAGAAGATCCTTTAGATTCATCTTATCCACCATCCATAGCATTTAAAGCCGCACAAATGCAAGACAAGGAAAAAGCAATTCTATTTCTTCGGGAAATCAGGGAAATGGTTTTTCTACAAAAGAAAAACATCGCAAAATGGGAGCACTTATCTTCAGCAGCCAAAACTGTTGGTCTTGATGAAGCAAAATTAAAAACCGATTTTGAAGGAAAAGCAAAATCCTTGTTTGAAGAAGATTTGAAATTAGGAAGAGAACTGGGCGTAAGGGGGTTTCCAACTATTTTCGTTGTGGATGATGCTGGTAATAAAGAAATCGTTTACGGCACCAGACCCTATGCTTTTTACGAAATGGCTATTCTGAAAATTAATCCGGATATAACTAAAAGTGAATACAGTAAGTCTTGGGAAAAACTCTTCGCAATTTATCCTACACTTACAGCGAAAGAATTTTCTGAACTATCAGGAACTCCCAGAAAAGAAAGCGAAGATGTATTAAATGAACTAGTTTCAAAAGGAAATTTAGAAATGCACACCACTAAGAATGGTTCTATTTGGGTAAGAAAGAATCCCGGTACTTAAATTATTATAACCGGAACACTTAATTGGAAGTAAATGGTAGTATATAATAAACTCTAAAACAAAAAACAACTAAAATTAAAAAATATTAAACTATAAAAATGACCCTAAATATTTTTACAATAACAATATTAACAGCCTTGCTCTTTACGTCTTGCAAGGAAACACCCAAACAGGAAAACCCGAAAGAGACATCTACAGAAATTCTTGAAAACGGTTCAGCCAATGTTGTTAAAACAACATCTACCGATAAAGACGGGAATAAATTGGAGATGGTTTTTGACAATGCCAGGGGAACTACAACCCTGAATTTTAAAGGTGAAACAATTGAATTGGAAGCACAAAAATCTGCATCAGGTATTTGGTACAAAAATGAAAATTACGAGTTAAGAGGCAAGGGAAATGATATTCAACTAAAAAAGAACGATACACTAATTTTTGAACATAAGGACGATACGATTCATATAGAAGCAAAGAACAAGAAAGGCGATGTTTTAAACATGACTTTCAATAACACAGAAGGAACAGTTAAAGCTTATCTAAACGGTGGGGAGCAAATTGATTTGGTGGAAGAAAAAGCAGCTTCAGGAATTTGGTATAAAAATGACCATTATGAACTAAGGGGCAAGGGAGACAGCTATACTTTAAATAAAGACGGGAAAACTGTTTTTAAAAATTAATTACTTTCAACTGAATATTATTAAAAAGCAAAACACATGGAAAAAGTAACTAAACCGAATGTTAGAGACATTGCTTTAGGCAAAAATTTAATAGCTAAACAAATGCAAGCTGAAGCGGGTGCTTTGTTACCCAAGCATCTGGCGGATGTGGAATCGATACTTTTCATACATGAAGGAGAATGTAACCTAAATATGAATGAAGAAGATATTGTATTAAAAAAGGGAGAAGGCTATGTAATCCCTCCCAACACAAAACATCAGATTAAAGTGATTACCGATTTCAAAGGTTTACATTTTATGCCGGCAGGAATCAAATTTGAATTCTTCAATTGAGTTCAAAAAAATAAGATGATTGATATCTTATTAAAAACTTTAAAACCAAAGTATTATGACGATGATGAAAGCAGCTCGCTGGTACGCAGCGAAAGATATTAGAGTAGAGGAAACACCAATCCCGACACCCAAGGACAATCAAGTAAAAATTGCAGTAAAGTTCACAGGTATTTGTGGGTCGGATTTGCATGAATATAGCGATGGTCCACAACTAATTCCGGTAGATAAACCCTATTCCCTTAACGGCCATCAGGGAACAACCACCCTTGGACACGAATTTTCGGGAGTAGTTGAAGAAGTGGGCAAAAATGTAAAAAACGTCAAAAAAGGCGATCGGGTAACGGTGGAGCCCATTTTTAAAAATCCTGAAAGTCCGTTTATTACCACTGGCGAATATAACCTTTCCGAACCGCTCGGATTTGTCGGGTTGACGTCTAACGGTGGCTTTGCAAAATATGTGGTGGTCGAGGACTACATGGTACATAAAATGCCCGATACAATGACCTTTGAACAAGGTGCCATTGTAGAGCCCGCCGCCGTAGCAGCTTACGCAATTCAACGAAGTGGAATGAAAATGGGCGATACGGTACTGATTGCAGGAGCAGGCCCTATTGGTTTGCTAACCGTACAGGTTGCCGTGGCTACTGGTGCTTCCCAGATTTTTGTGAGTGACCTTTCAGAAAACAGATTAAAAAAAGCAAAAGAAGTTGGAGCTACACACACTTTTGACGCAAGAGACAAAGATATTCCTCAAAAAATTAAAGAGATTACGGGTAATGGTGTGGATATTTTTATTGATGCTGCAGGGGCTCAAGCTTCTTTTGATGCAGGAATAAACAGCCTTCGAAACGGGGGTACGGCTGTATTGGTCGCTCTTTTTGGTAAGGAAGTAACTCACGATGCCTTAAATCAAACTTTAAGAGAATTGACCATAATCGGAACAGCCGCCTATCGCAACATTTTCCCCCAAGTAATTGCATTGATCAGCAGCGGAAGATTACCTGTGGAAAAACTAATCACCAGTGTGATCTCATTGGACGAAATCGTAGAAAAAGGATTTGAAGCATTGGTCAAAGACCCCTCAGAAGTAAAAATTTTGGTTGATATCAATCGCCAATAGATAAAAAAAAAACAGAATTATTAATCATAAAAATTAAGAAAAATGACAAAATTAAATTCAATCGGTTTGGACGTAGAAAAATCCAAAACCCTTGCAGAAAAACTCAACGAACTTCTGGCAGATTATTCCATCTTTTATCAGAATATCAGGGGGTATCATTGGAACATCAAAGGAGACAAATTCTTCGAATTACACGATAAATTCCAGGAGCTTTACGAGAATTTATTTATAAAAATTGATGAAGTAGCAGAACGAATCCGGACACTTGGCCATACCCCAAACCACAAATTCTCTGTCTATCAAAAAGAGGCAAAAATTAAAGAAAGTTCCGAAGTGTCTGACGGAATAAAGGATGTGAAAGACACCCTTGAATCACTAAAAATTATTATCACACTTCAACGGGAACTACTGCATTTATCTGAAGAAACAGGTGACGAAGGCACCAATGCACTGATGAGCGATTACATTCGTGAACAGGAAAAATTGGTTTGGATGTATTCCGCATATTTAAAATAATTTTTTTTTAACTTGCTATTTAGCAGATGACACATAGAAAGTAACAAAACGATTAGCAAAATTCTAATAAAAAAAATATGCAAACATCTGAAAATGTAGGTGGAATAAAAATTAACCTTGAAACGGTAGATATCACTATTGGAGAAGATATAAAAGAAGCCATAAACAATAGTATCGCACGTCTTGGTCAGCGTTATGACAAAATAGAATGGGCCGATGTTTATTTAGAGGATAAAAAAGAAAAAAAGACCCAACAAAAGCAGGTCAGTATTCGCCTGGGTATTCCCGGTAATGATCCTTTCGCTTCAGAATATGGAGATAATTTCCATACGCTATTGAGCGATGTTGTAAATAAATTACTTAAGCAATTGGAAAAGCGATAAACTTTATTATACATCTATTTTTAAATTCAACCTAAACCCACCTTCTTAAAAAGGTGGGTTTATATTTATGGGGAATAGCGTTCTATGTTATATGAAAGCTGATGGAATTTCTATATTAAATTTGTTTAAAAGATATAATAGTATTAAAAAGATCAAAAAATTATACTACAAAGACGCTAAGTGCACAAATAATATCTGGCTGGATGAACGGTTGAAAATTCTTCTTTTATTTTTTTGTAGAATAAATTTTCATGTCCTTTCTGCCTTTGTGGTAGCAAATTCGGGAAAAGTCATAAAACATAAAATCACCAGCCTCAAGCTTTTATTCATGCACGAAGGAGAGCTAATAACTTGTAAAGATTTACAATTAAATCCTCAAACGACAAGGTGCTAATTGACCATTGTATATGGTAATCTATTTTTGTTACCTCAAACTTCTTAACATAGATCAATACAGCTCATCCTGAAGGCATGTATTTTTGGATAAAATAACAATGTGTTATTTATACAAAAAAAACAAATAAAAAAATGAAGCAACTTTTCAGGAACATCTTACACCCGGGCTCCTATCCTCTTCATATAAACTCCATGCTTCTGATATTAAGATTGGTAGCAGGTATTTTTATGTTGACCCATGGTATAGGCAAAATGCAAAATTTAATCGGAAGCGAACCAATCCGTTTCGGTGACCCGTTTGGTGTTGGAGCAACAGCATCCCTGGCTCTTGCTGTTTTTGCAGAGGTGTTTTGTTCCATTCTATTAATCGCAGGGTTTGGCACTCGTTTCGTTACTATTCCATTGCTTTTCACCATGATGGTCGCATCTTTCGTTGTTCACATAAATGATGGATTCGGAAAACAGGAATTACCTTTTCTATATGCAGTTATCTATCTGGTCATTACCACGATGGGTGCAGGCAAATATTCTTTGGATTATTTATTGTTGAAAAATAAGATGATTAAAATAAAAGCAACGCGGTCGGTTTAAATATTAGTTGGAAATAGAAGAATAGGAAAGATGCAACATCGGAAAAAATAGATCTGAACATCCGGATTTTAGGTTCAAAGTTATAAGTAAAATGAAACACAACATATGGCAAAAATAGAACGGGAAGATAATGGAAAAAAGGGACGGTTTGTAATTTATGAAAATAATGAAGAGGCCGGAGAAATGACCTATGTCTGGGCAGGTAAAGAGAAATTCATCATTGACCACACGGGAGTGGAGGAAAAATTTAACGGACATGGATTTGCAAAACAACTCGTAATGGCAGGGGTGGATTATGCACGAAAAAATAATTTTAAAATTATTCCACTATGCCCCTATGCGAAAAGCAGGTTCGAGAAGGATAAAAGCATTGGAGACGTTCTGGCATAAACATGGCTTTATAAAATGCAATTTAAAGGTTCAAATTTGAAGAAGACACTTCATCCATTGAATTTTTGTATTAAAGAATAAATTGTTTGTGTAATTATTTTTATAGGTATTGTCTATCTATCTTTTTTTAAAAATATTGATGACAGCACATAAACTTTCAACTAATGAATATCAAGACATTTAACGACCTTGTTGCTGCGATTCAAAATGGACAAAAGGACATAACTATCACAAGAAGTATCCTGTGCAATTATCCTATTATTTTGCCGGAAGGAGTAAATTTAAAAGGTCAGGTGCAGGAGAACGATGAACTGCCTTTGCTTTCGTTTCAACATTCGGACGGAATTGGCGTAAGTGCCAACAATTCTGTAAAAAACATCAACATTGATTCACCTGCGCATCACAAAGCTATTTTCAACACGCTAGTGAAACCTGACCTTGGCACATTCACTTTTAAAAATCTGTTGGTTAAAGGACAGGTTTCTATCATTACAAGAGCAGGTGTTGAAAAAGCATCTGTAGTAATTGATCAGGTGGATATTCATTCTGCAGATACAAGACACTACTTAGAGCAACCCCAAAAATATGGTGTAAATGTACTTCAGGGAGCACTGACTATTCACAATATAAATTCGGATAGTAAGAGCTTATTGTCGGTGGTAGTGCAAAATGTAAGTATCGGCAGAAAAAATGCACCCGTTACTGGTAGTGGTGTGTTTATCTCTGGCTTTGGCGACAAGGGTGGGAAAACGGAAATCTCAAAACTGCATACAAAAGCAGTTTATTCCAACGGGAAAATTCCCCTTGGTGTAGCCGATTTCATCACGGCTGGAGTTTTTGTACTCTATGGCGCACATGCCAAAGAAGTAATAACTGATGGAGAAGTGATCACGTATGGAGTAAATGATATGGTCTTAGACGTTTGGGGAAGTGTGGACAATTGGACAAGCAATGGCGCTGTGATTTCCTATGGCCCGAGTGGCGTTGGTTTTGTGAATTTTGGTACAGTACGAAACTTTAAGGTGAATGCACCTCTTCAAACTTATGGATTAGGGGCAAGAGGATACAATCAGTATGATGGAACTGTGGAAAATATTACATTTCAGTCTATCGAAACATTTGGGAATGGTTCCGTAGGCATTCAGATTAGTAAACCTATTGGCTCTTTAACGGTAAATGGAAATGTAACAACTCACGGTTCTATTGGAAGTTCGTTGGTGAAAGGAGTTTATGTTGATTTACCTGCCTATGCTTTAAGTATTAAAAATGGTGGCGAAGCAAAAAGTATTACCATTAAAGGAAATGTAGAAACCTATGGCGACAATGTGATTTCCTATATAAAAGAAGAAGGAGGCAGTTCGGGAAATCTAAACATAGAAGGTGAAATTATTGCTAACGGACAGAACTCCCGGGAAAAAAAGATTGAATAGTATTCACAGAGAATATTGTCAGTTCTCAAAAAAGAGGAAAAAGAGTACATTCAAATATTAATTCTCAATTAGTTGATAAAAATTAAAACCATTAAAATGAAAAGAAATTTAAACTTTCTGATCAGAGATTGGAAAATGGGCCACGATACGGGTCTGTTGATTTTAAGATTGGTTTTTGGTCTTGTCTTGCTCTATGGCCATGGATTTGAAAAACTGACTGTTATTTTTAGTGGACAGGAAATCCAGTTTATGGATCCTATAGGAATTGGTGCGAACACCTCCTATTATATGGCTGCTTTTGCAGAAGGAATCTGTGCCATTCTCCTGATTTTAGGATTGTTTACAAGGTTAGCCACTTTTGTCCTGGCTGGTAATTTTTTGGTCGTTTTCATTTTTCACGCTTTCATTGCCGGGGATGGTTTTGCGGTTTTGGAACTGCGTTTCTTTTACCTCTTTGCATTTATAGCATTAACACTTACCGGGCCGGGAAGATGGTCGATGGATTATCTGTTCTTTCACCGGAGAAATGACTTAGTAAAAACTATTAAAAATTAAACCATGCCCGAACTTATCATACAAGCCCGCGAGGCAGCCATCAGTAAACATTTTAGCGTTAAGCGCATTCTTCCTTTCCGGCGCAGAAGAATGGTCGGACCTTTTATATTTATGGATCACGCAGGTCCGATCAGTAATTTTCCAAGTGAAGTAACTTCTATGGATGTGTTGCCTCATCCGCATATAGGACTCTCTACGATAACTTACCCCTTTAGTGGAAATGTGACGCATCGCGACAGTCTTGGAGTGGAGCAAATTATCCGGCCGGGAGAAGTAAACTGGATGACTGCCGGCAAAGGCATATCCCATTCCGAGCGGTTCGAAGACCCTGAACTTTTGCAGAAAGGTGGCCTGGAAATGTTGCAAACCTGGGTGGCCCTGCCCAAATCTGTTGAAGAAAGCGACCCAACTTTTATGAATTATAAACCAGATGAGTTGCCCATTTTTACAGATAAAGGAATCTGGATGCGTTTGATAGCCGGCAATGCCTACGGATTAAAAAATGACGTAGCCGTTCATTCTCCCCTACTTTACCTGCACGTAAAAATGGATGCGGGTGCTAAGTTAAACCTGCCAACCGAACATTCTGAAAGAGCTGTCTATATTACCGGAGGACATTTGGAATTATCCGGAATTACTTATTCCAAAGGGCAAATGATTGTTTTTTCAAAAAATGAAGTAGCAATTATCAAAGCAACAACGAATGCCGAATTTATGATGTTGGGCGGCGAGCCCCTGGGAGAACGATTTATATGGTGGAACTTCGTTTCCTCCTCTAAAGAACGCATCGAGCAGGCTAAAAATGATTGGAAAACAGGGAAGATTATCCTGCCACCCAACGATAATAAAGAATTTGTCCCGCTTCCTGAAAACAATTCTAAACCAGCAAGCAGCAATGTTCCGCCGCCGGAACCGCTTTCATAAAAATCAATATATTATTATCTGGTTGCAGATAGGAGAAAAACAATTAGCAGGACTTATTACTTGGAGGAATAGCGTGTTTATATTGATCCTGTTTTGAAATAGAGAAATAGAAGTACTCTTTTAAAATGCAAACTCACTTTGATCCATACACAGATTCTCTATAATCAATTCCCCATTTCACCAACTCATTAATGACCGGCGAAAGCGTTGCACCGTATTCAGTAACAGCATATTCAACAGTTATCGGCTTTGTGTTCATCACCGTTCGGCTTACCAATTGATTCACTTCCAGGTCCTGGAGTTCCTTGGAAAGCATTTTACTTCCAATGCCCTCTATTTCCCTAAGTAAATCCATAAATCCAAGTTTATTACCTTGTATCAATGTTCCTAAAATATGAAACTTCCATTTTCCAGACAGAATACTCATCGTGTCACTTATAGCCTGAATTCTCACCTGGCAAACAGGACTTTCATTTATGATAGCTTTTTTTTTCATTTCACTCATTTTAAATTAAAAGATTAACCCGGGATATCAAGTATTCTAAGGTAGTTTCCTTTTGGAAAGCACTTCCGAAAAGGAAATTAGTATCAAATATACAATTATTTTCCGTAGATTTGTATAAATCAAAATTCAGGGTGTGAATCCCAAAAGCAGACAGTATGGAAAATAGGCCTGAGTTGATCGAAATAACTTCTTAAAAATTAATAATAAAATTATGAATAGTGAAAAAGTAAAAGTAAATCCGCTTCTTTGTGATATTGAAACAGGCATGTGCGAAATGCCCGGAGATGTGAAAAACGAGACAAGTTCAAATACGGAAAAATCCAGCGGAAAAAAAGTAAAATTAGTTTACTTCACCGATCCGATTTGTTCTTCCTGCTGGGGTATAGAACCACAATTGAGGAAACTGAAATTGGAATACGGAAAACATATCGACATTGAATACCGCATGGGCGGTTTATTACCTGACTGGAGTTACAATAGTGGTGGTATTGGAAAACCGTCAGACGTTGCTTCTCATTGGGATGAAGTGAGTGTGCATTACGACATGCCTATTGATGGAGATTTATGGTTAGAAGATCCGCTGGACTCCTCCTATCCTCCATCTATTGCTTATAAAGCAGCGCAATTACAAGATGAAGAAAAAGCCAACTTGTTTATGCGGGAAATTCGGGAAATGGTTTTTTTACAAAAGAAAAATATCGCAAAATGGGAACATTTAGCCACTGCTGCTGAAGTTGTCGGACTTGATGTTGCACAATTAAAAACTGATTTTGAAGGAAAGGCAATAACGCTTTTTCAGGAAGATCTGAAAATTGCCAGGGAATATGGTGTAAGAGGATTTCCAACTATTTTCTTTGTAGATAATGCCGGTAATAAGGAAATGGTTTATGGTTCAAGACCCTATGCCTTTTACGAAATGGCTATTCTCAAATTGAATTCGACTGCTACTAAAAGCGAATACAGTAAAAACTGGGAAACACTCTTCGAAAAATATCCTACGCTCACCGCAAAAGAATTTTCCGAACTTTCCGGAACTCCAAGAAATGAAAGTGAAAATGAATTGAATGAACTTTCAGAAAAAGGAACTCTGGAAAAGACGACGACAAAGAACGGATCCATGTGGAAATTGAAAATTCAAAATCGGATTAAATAAAAATCATTTAGGTCCGAAAAATTGACTCAAACATGGATAGAATTTTGCCGTTGCTAAACCTCCTTCAGCTCACTTTTAGACTTCAATTGTTTAAACATATTAGCATTTACATTTTATAGACGAATGTTGAAATTAAATTGATAATAAAGAAAATTAAAATTTATGAACAAATTATTAGGACTGCATCACATCACAGCCATTGCAGGCGATGCTCAGCGCAATTATGATTTTTATAAAAAGACACTGGGATTACGCCTGGTTAAAAAGACTGTCAATTTCGATGACCCCCAAACCTACCATTTCTATTTTGGAGACGAATCAGGCACTCCCGGAACTATCCTCACCTTCTTTCCCTGGGCAAATGTCAGGCAGGGATCAAACGGTGCAGGTATGGCTACCGAAATCGGCTATTCTGTACCCAAAGGAAGTCTCGATTTTTGGAAAGCCCGCTTTGAAAAAGAGAATGTTAAGCACGATTCAATCAGTGAGCGGTTCGGGGAAAAACAACTTACTTTCCAGGATCCGGATGGGTTAAGACTTAATCTGATAGAATCAAAACAGGAAGATACACGAACAGGTTTTGAAACGGATGAAGTGAAAAAAGATGTTGCGCTTAAGGGTTTTCATACAGTAACCTTAACACTAAGAAGTATTAAAGCCACTGCTGCAATATTAACGGAAGTATTTGGTTACAAGCAGGTAGAAGAGGAAGGAAATTTACATCGTTATCAAACGGAAGCTGTCGAAAACGCTGCTATAGTAGATCTCCTTGAAATGCCTCAAGCTCACAATGGTTTAAACGCAGCGGGCACAAACCATCATGTGGCATTTCGCGTAAAAGATGAAAAGACATTGATGGCATTTAGAGAAAAAATTGAGGCAAGAGGTCTTCAAATCACGGGAAAAATTAACAGGGATTATTTCTTTTCGCTTTATTTCCGTGAGCCCGGTGGAGTGTTGTTTGAAATTGCGACGGATAATCCCGGCTTCGCCACAGATGAGACAGTAGAAAACCTGGGAAGTTCCCTGCAGCTACCGGATCAATATAAGTCGATGAGGGAGCAAATTGAAAGAAATCTACCAGAAATTAAACAGTAAAAAACTTATTATGCACACAACAAATATACATACGGCTGGGAAATCCCTGGAAGATGCGGAAAAAGTGTTGATTATGATTCACGGGCGCGGAGCAGATGCGAGTGACATTCTGGGACTTGCAGAACACCTGAATGTATCTCAATATGCACTACTTGCACCACAGGCTACAAACCAGACGTGGTATCCATATTCATTTATGGCTAAGCCAGAGCAAAATGAACCCTGGCTTTCTTCTGCTCTTGGTATAATGAAGGAGATGGTAGATCAGGCAATTAGTAAGGGGATCAAAACAGAAAATATTTATTTTATGGGGTTTTCCCAGGGAGCATGCCTTACATTAGAATTTGTGACGCGGCATGCTCAAAAATATGGCGGTGTAGCGGCATTCACCGGTGGATTGATAGGTGACAAAATTAATATGGAAAATTATTCCGGTGACTTTAAAGGAACATCCATTTTTATCGGTACCGGAAATCCTGATCCGCATGTTCCTGTAAACCGCGTACGTGAAAGTGAGCGCATCCTTAAAGAAATGAATGCAGACGTTCACGTTCAGATATATGACGGCCGTCCGCATATGATTACCCAGGAAGAGATAGATGAAGCTAACCGACTTATTTTTACATGATTTAAAAGAAAACAACATGATCAATCAATGGCCTACCCTATCCTACGACAAAGGAAAAGATACCTATGCGACAATACATATGTGGACGCAAATAGTCGGTAAAATAAATTTAGCTGTGGCACCCTGGATCAATCATTCCTGGCATATTACGCAACACCTTACACCCACCGGTCTTTCTACCCTTGAAATGCCTTACAAAAACAAGAATTTCCAAATTGACTTTGATTTTATAAACCATAAATTAAAGGTTACCACCAGTGATGGAGAATTCCGGGAATTCGATTTGGAAGGTAATTCTGTGGCTGATTTTTACCGTAAGATATTTGAAGTGCTCAAGGGATTCCAAATTGATTTGAAAATATATTCAACGCCTGTTGAAATGGAAAATCCAATACCCTTTGAGAAAGACACTGTGAACCACACTTATGATAAAACAGAAGCTGCTGCCTTGCATCAGGCTTTATTAAAAATGCAAAATGTACTTACCAAAATGCGCTGTAATTTTACAGGCAAATGTAGTCCTGTACATTTTTTCTGGGGCAGTTTCGACCTGGCAGTATCCAGATTTTCAGGAAGGAGAGCACCAAAGCATCCGGGAGGTATTCCGCATCTTGCTGATTGGGTGGCACAGGAAGCCTACTCACATGAAGTGGCCAGTTTTGGCTTTTGGCCTGGCAGTGAGGCATTGCCCGAAGCGGCTTTTTATGCTTATTTATATCCGGCACCTGAAGGCTATAAAAATGCGAAAGTGAATCCTGAAGGTGCTTATTTTCATGAGACACTAAGTGAATTCATTCTACCCTACAGCATCGTACAAAAGTCTGCAGATCCTGAAAAAATGCTGTTAGAATTCCTGAATAGCACTTATGAAGCGGCGGCAACATTGGCTGAATGGGATAGAGAGGCATTAGAAACGTAAACTATGTTCATAATAACGAAAATCTTTAGCGATAACAGCGGAGAAAGTCATTGTGAGCCACGTAATAAGCCTTGAAGAATGAATTCTTTGGCAAACAAAACTCCTATAGATGGTAAAGAAAATACTTATCACCCCATTTCAAAAATTCATAAAAATTGAAAGCGCTGCTGGTATTCTATTATTGGTTTCTACAATTGTAGCCCTCGTTTGGGCCAACTCGGCTTTTGGTAATCATTATGTCGCAATTTGGCAATATAATATTGGCATTGTCACTGATGACTTTGAATTCAAAAAGCCATTGATATTGTGGATCAATGATGGCCTGATGGCTATTTTCTTTTTTCTGATCGGTTTGGAGATCAAGCGAGAAGTATTGATCGGAGAACTCAATTCTCTTAAGAAAATGGCTTTCCCCCTGATGGGGGCACTGGGAGGAATGCTGTTACCTGTTGCAGTCTTTTTCCTACTCAACCAAAATCCAGACACCACAAGGGGATGGGGAATCCCCATGGCTACGGATATCGCTTTTTCTCTGGCGGTATTAAAAACACTGGGTAAGCGCGTTCCCTTAAGCCTCATTGTATTTCTGACAGCATTTGCTATAGTTGATGATATTGCTGCCGTTTTGGTGATTGCCTTGTTTTATAGCGAAACTTTGAATATGAGTTTGTTATTGATTGCTTTGGCTCTATTGGCAATTTTATATTTGTTTTCCTTTAGAGGTTTTTATTCTAATTATGTTTTTTTGTTCCTTGGAATAGTTATCTGGTTCTTATTTTTAAACTCAGGCATTCACCCAACGGTGGCCGGAATTCTGATGGCATTTTCAGTGCCGGTCAGGAAAAAAACAGACGTCTCTACATTTCTGGTTCAACTCGAGGCAGTTTTTCAAAATATAAAGAAAGACGGTGTATCGGATAAACCAACCTTATCGAAGAAGCAGATCGAAAATATGGATAAATTAAAAGATTCGTCTGCAAAAGTCCAATCCCCATTACAGAGTTTGGAACACATTTTAAATGGTTGGGTGGCCTATCTTATTATTCCACTTTTCGCGCTGGTCAACGCGGGAGTACTTATTGATAGTTCTGCATATTTAGAAACAGCCCTGGTTACTAATATTGTAATTTGTTTCGTACTTGGAAAGGGGATTGGCATTTCTTCTATAGTAATGTTTGCCCAACGGTTTAAATGGATAGAGATTCCAGGTGACATTTCCTTTAAGCAAATTTTAGGTGTTTCATTCCTGGCAGGAATTGGATTTACAATGGCGATTTTTATTGCAGGCCTGGCATTTGCAGAGACACCTCAATTTATAGATTCTGCTAAAATAGGTATTCTCATAGGGTCTTTTATCTCTGCAATTATTGGTTATTTGATATTACGAATCGGATCCAAAAATTGATAAAATCCGCACTAAGGAAATCGCTCGTAAGTGGATAATATTATCAAGGCACCCTTAAGATGAAAACAAAGTAAAGTGAGCATACTGAGGATACATTCAGTGCTTACTTCTCATCCTGAATTTTAAATTCCTGGTTCCCATAAGCGGCTCTGTCGGGAATTTTTACCGTAATAAATCCATAATTGTTTTGGCGGTGACAGCTATTGCAAGTGGTCGTCAGTAAAGTATATCCATCTTTGAACATTACCGGGTCTTTTTGCTTAATAGCAGTTTCAATGTGATCCAGTGAAGGCTGAAGCAAATCCAGCATCTGGGTTTCTTTTCGTTCCTTTTGGTACTCTTTTATATCATCAATGGCTTCGGTTATTTCGTGAATTTCAAAGTCAGCCAATTTCCAGTTTTGATTTTGGCCTGCAAACCAAAGTTTGTTATGATGAACCTGGATGCTTCCCATGAGATCTCCAAAACCAGGTTTGTAGGTATTTTCAATTTTATGTTCCAAACTGTCAATACGTTTTTGTAAAACTTGAATGTTGTCTGTCCGTTGGTTACAGGCAAAGAGACCTATAGTCAAAAGGATAAGAAAAGTTTGTTTTATCATCTGTTTGTTTTTAAGATACGTTTTATTGGTGCCAAAGTTGATAATGCAACTGTAAATAAATTGGATGCCATAGCCTGGGTAGGGATTGGGATGGCAATAATTCCTAAGTTGGAGATGCAAATTACATAAACATAATATTATTTGAGGTGAAATTAATAAAATAACCTATATTAAGAAACGCGAAAATAATTTAAACTGTAAATGGCTGAAGTAAACCGAATTTTATTAATTGAATCCTGTTTCGGATTATGAACATCAGTAGGTACAGAAAGAATTAACCCCAATTTTTTAAATAAAATTAATTTAAGATGAAAAAAAAGTTCTTTAATGCGAAAATTTATCGCAACGATACAGCTACCGAAATGGTGGTAGAGGATGGAAAAATCACCCAGATCGGAACCAATTTGCCAAAATGTGAAGAAGAGATTGATCTCGGTGGTAAGCTTGTTTTGCCGCCTTACGTTGATCCGCATTTACATCTAGATTATGTATATACCTTATCAGAATTAGGACAAGAAGGAGCCGGTTCAGGTACTTTGTTTGAAGCGATTGAGCTATGGCCAAAATTTAAAGAAACCCTGACGATAGAAAGTGTGAAAAAATTGGCCATGAAAGGAATCAAGGATGAAGTCTCCCAGGGTGTACAACACATTCGTACGCACATCGATGTTACAGATCCCAAATTTACCGCATTAAAGGCGATGCTTGAAATGAAGGAAGAATTAAAAGACATCGTTGATATTCAAATCGTATCCTTTCCCCAACAAGGAATGTACATGTACAAAGGAGGAGTTGAGCTTGTAGAAGAAGCGCTAAAAATGGGTGCCGATGTGGTAGGTGGAATTCCGCATTATGAACCTGCCAGGGAGTTTGGAGATAAATCCGTTCATGATATCGTAAAACTGGGTTTAAAATATGATAAAATGATTGACGTGCATTGTGATGAAACAGATGATACCCATTCACGTTTTTTAGAATTATTAAATGCGCTCGTGTTAGTGGAAGACTATGGTACCAGAACCACAGCAAGCCACACTTGTTCTTTTGGTTCGGCAGATAATTCTTATGCATTTAGAATGATGGACTTATTCAAAAAAAGCAAAATCAACTTTATTTCTTGCCCTACTGAGAATGCCTATTTGCAAGGTAGGCAGGATACCTATCCCAAACGCCGGGGTTTAACCAGGGTAAAAGAATTTATAGAATCAGGGATAAATGTTGCTTTTGCACAAGATTCAATAAATGATCCATGGTATCCCATGGGGAATGGAAATATGATGAACATTCTTGACAATGGAATTCACTTAGCACAAACTATGTCGCCAGAAGAAATTAAAACAGTCTTTGATTTAATTACCTATAATGGTGCCCGCTGTATGAATATTCATGAGAGTTATGGGTTAGAAGTAGGAAAGTCCGCGAACTTTATTGTGCTTAATGAATCATCCGTTTATGAAGCGATTCGTAAAAGAGTGGATGTTTTAGCATCAGTTCGAAATGGCAATTTCTTATTCCGTAGAAAAGAAATGTCGTATGATATTCCTTTAGATTTATAAAAACATTCATTAAGTTTACTAATAAAGAAAGACTGTTATTTCCCCATAATAATGGTCTTTCTTTTTAACTAAATTGAAGAAACTGAAACCCGATAAAAATAAATTTATGAAACTAGCTGAAGCCCTGTTACTAAGAGCAGATCTGATGAAGAATCTAGAACATCTTCAGTATAGAATAACGCCTTTGCTGATTGTGTCGGATGATCGGCTTCCGCAGGAAGATCCCGCCGAATTAATGGCCCAATTGAGAAAAACGATTTCAGATTTAGAGTCAATCATTATT
>JBBSUB010000041.1:0-23275 GCA_038235345.1 Chitinophagales bacterium | reverse complement strand
GAATATATTAAAGAACGGACGAACGGCAATGGAGTGGATGTATCTATAGAAATGATTGGTTTACCAGCTACTCAAAAGCAGGCTATTCAATGCCTGGGTGTGTTAGGGCGTGCAGTACTGGTTGGATTATCAGATAAAAACATCGAGATCAACTCCTATAAAGAATTATTGGGTAATGAAAATGAGGTGATCGGTTCCAATGACCACCGCTTGCAGGAACTTCCTACATTGGTGGAATTTGCCAGAAAAAAAATACTGGATGTTTCTAATATTGTAAGCCGTACAATCCCCCTGGAGGCGGATGCCATCAATGCTGCACTGGATACGTTAGAAAGTTTTGGTGGTGATGTAAGAACAGTTATTATTCCTTAAAATCAATCAAATATTATCTGCGGCGAGCAGAACGATTTTTCCCTCCGAATTGCCTTGGAAAATATGAAAAGGTAAGGATGTAATAATTCTGCAGAACATTCGCCGTGCCGGTGGTAAGTGAATTGTTATTCCCGGAATTAATAATACTGATATTCTCATGTAATATATCCAAGGCTGAAAATTTTAATTCCCCGCTATTTCCTTTCAGGAAACGATAATTCACATTCGCGTTCCAGATCGTAAAATCAATATCTTTTGAATTGGTAGATGACGTACTGTTATAGGTGATATTACTGCTCAAGGACAATTTTTTAGTGAAATTATAATTGGCGCTTAGTGTGGTGGCTTTTGCGGCATTCCCAAATTCCCTGTTATTTAAGCCTGATTGTTTTGAATGGAAAAAGGTGAACGTCTGACCAAGATTTACTGCAAATAAATCCTTTAATGTATAATATACATCCAGCCCATTTGTATTATTAAAATTGCTTGAATTATTTAAAACACTGTTTATATAATTCGGATCTTCAGAGACCCCAAAACTGGTTTTCAAATTCAATTGAATCTGATGCTCAGCAATCCGAAATGCCTTATTTACATTTCCGCCAATATTGGCATATTTATTCCCATCTGCATTCACAGAATAATAGGTCGTCCGCCCAAGATTATCGATGATACTGCTGTCAACAATACTGTTATTTATATACCCGGCATTTACATTAATATTATATCCAAACATAGCCTTAGCCTTACTACTGTTGTGATCGATGCCAAATGAAAAATTTCTTCTGTCATAAGGCTGCAGGTTAAGATTCCCCTTTCGGATATTGTATAAATTACTACTGTCTACCAAAGGTGCCAATTGATTGATAGAAGGATATCCGGAAGAAGCATTATAACTAAGTCTGAAATTTGTCCGGTAATCACCAATCTGATTATTGTTGTAGTTGATATTGGCTTCCGGTGTAAATCTTCTATAACTCCGATCAATATTCTGAATATCGTGAACAGAAGAATTATGCTGACTGTAAAACTGCCATTTAGCATTCACATTCATTTGAAGATTTTTAGAATACCTATTGGTTAATTCCTTTTTAAAGATTTTTTCAAAACTAATTGCCGGCTCCTCATTTACTGTACTAAACTTATTATCATTACTTAAGGATTTATTAATCACATAGTTTTTTATGGTGGTGTCTTTATCCGCAACCACCCTGGTTTCTTTGGATGAATTAACATTCAGATTATTTTTCAAACGGATGACGATGCCGCCAAAATTTCCATACCCAAAAATCATCTGCCTTAAATCGCCACTGGAGAAAGTCAGCGATTGATTTAAATTACTGGTCTGTGTATTATATTTCCGGTCGTACTTTTTGCTTTCAGCCGGATTTATAAAGGATATAAAATCTGTATTATTCTGTTGTTCGCCGATCGACTTTCCTGTACTTAATGAATAACTTGTCTGGAAATTATCTGTCGGAATTCTTCTGTTGATCAACGGGTTTTTATAGGCCTCAAACCGTATCCGCACATTCATGTTTTTTGAATCGTTTGTGCTACTGTTAACCGTATTATTGGCGCTTTGCAAACCCTGGTTTGAACTGGTGGAATTTCGATTTTGCTCACTGTTGCTATTTCTTGTATTCCAGGCAAAACCGGGAGAAATATTCAGATTATATCGTTCATTCTCGTCTACATAATTCATGTTGAGAGAATGATTATTACTGGTGGTATTGCTAACACTTATATCATCCTGTATGCGACTGCTATCACCTGTAAAGGATGTTTCAGTTTGTGTACTTCGCACGTTTTCCGTTTCATTATTTTTGATAAAATAATTGGCTGAGAAGAAGTTTTTCTTTCGCCATTGAGGTTTTTCTATAAAATCGCGCTGATAATTAAATCCTCCTGATATGGGCCGGCTCAATCCCTGCACCCTGAAATTAGGTTGATATTCCACACTCACTTTGCTGCCTTTGTAAGTTCCCTGCCGCATAAGTGTATTCATGCCGCTTGCTTCTTTATTTACATTATTTGCGGCTCCCGCTATCCCGAATTGTGTTTGTGGTGAATAGAAATTAAGGCTTCCGTCAGCATCAAATCGCTCCCGTGTTCCAAATCCCACACCTAGCTTTCCAAATTTACCTGTCTTTTTATCTGCCTTCAGTTTAATATTCACTTCTATAATGGAATCCAGGGGATTTTGCACATCCTGGTTTTGGTTATAAACCTGGATCTTATCTATGGCATTTTTTGGTAAATTTTGAATTGCTACCTGGCTATCGCCACCAAAAAATGGTTTGCCATCAACTAATAAATTATTAACCTGTCTTCCATTTACATAAATAACTCCATCACCCCAAACTGTTACGCCCGGAAGTTTACGCAACAAATCTTCTACAACAGCATCTTTATCCAGTTTAAATGCATTGGCATTAAACTCCAGCGTATCCCCATTCATTCTTACCGGCGGAATATATTCCACGGTCACTTCGTCGAGCATGTCAGTTGATCTTTGCACATTCAGCATGCTTAGATCCATATCCTTTTGATCAACCGGAATCGAAAACACTTTTTTAAAACTTTTAAATCCGCTATAACTGATTACAATTTGAAGCGGAATTCCTACGGGGATTTCTTTAAAATTAAATTCACCCGAACTACCAGCCAGCTGATACCCCAGCAAAACCGAATCCTCTACTTTATAAATAGCCACTGTAGCTGATTGCAGGGCGCTGTTGTATACCGAATCTTTAGCAATCCCTTTAACGGAACCGATATACGAAGAATCTTTGGTTTGGGAAAACACAGAAGTACTCAGTAATAAAAAAATGAAGCCAACATATATTTTAAGAAAAAAAAGCATCTGCTATTATGGATTTACTTTGGGTTTTAATTGCACAATTACCGGGTTATCTTTTTTATCCCCTTTCTGAAAATACTTTTCTAACATGGGTGGATAGGAAACATTTTTATCCCTATTGCCCTCTTTTGCCTGGAACATCCTCAGCGAAGAAATGTAGGTATAGAAGTAGTCTTTGTCCACAGTTTTAAAACTTTCATAAGAAAACGGGTAATCAAACATCGGCAAAAAAGAGGTTGAAGAGTCTGAGGTGAGGTTATTAATGGAAATTAATTGCCCGGTTTTCAAATTAAAAAGAAGACTGGTGGAACCACTACTTCTGCGTTCATTATTATTTATTTTAAAAAATAACCGGTCTTTCCTCTCATGAATATTGGACAATCCGGTAATTATTGAAGGATTATCTCTTAGAAAAATTATCCGGTCATTCTGCGAAATCTTATTTGTAAGAAATGTTTCCGGAACAGAATTCTTCATCAAAAATATCAAACGGTATTTTTCATGGATAGTGTGTGGAGTGAGTTCAAAAATTGAATAGTCCAGTGGCCTGGTAAAATAAAAACCCGTGTCATTTTGGGAGCGGCTAAAACCAGCAGGGTTATTTAGGTATCGCCCATACCTGGCTACATCTTGCTTCCTGTTATAAGAAAAGTAGGATTGATAGATTTGTCCATCTTTATACAAATTCAATTCAAATGCCTGTGAATCCGGCCCATCTTCTCCCGCAATTGCAAAATTGGAAAATGAAATTCCCTTCGGAAGATATACAGATGTAAGAGTTGCAGGAGTTAGTAAATTTCCGGGTGCAGATACTTTCAATACTTTCCCGTCCAAATCATAATAAGCTACTTTAATAAATCGATTCATTAAGGCAATTACTCCGGCAGAATCGGCTTCTGCTTTTGTTCTTATTTGATTAGATAGTTGTTTATTCGTAGTACTAAAAATCCGGATTCTTTGGGCTTCTTTTTCATAATCAAAAGAAAAAATGTCTGCTCCTTTTCCGGGAATTTTCGTGTGAAATTTTCCCTTTTTATCAAACAACAGGATAGCATTTGTAGATCGATCGAATATTATAAAGTATTGATCATTTATTTCCAGCTTATTGATGGTTCCAAATAAACTCTCCTTTGTTGTTTCCAAAGGAATATAATTTACTTCAAAAACCTGTGAAACTGGAACGCCGGATGCAAATGCCGGATCAATCCGCAATGTTTGCGGTTGCTGGGCGGAAGCATTCAAAAAAAAGAATGGAATAAACAGGAAAGTATATAATAATCTCATACCGTTGACAATTGGTTTTATTCTGAATTATCATATACAAAGGAAGAATTTCCTCTTTGTTAATAGGATCAGAAAAAAAAAATTTGTTATTAAGCAGCAAAGGTAAAAGGATGGTCATAGAATAAATTACCTTCTATGTAATAACAGGTCCGGTTACGTTTACTTGAAAATAAAAATTCCGGTATATACATTAGTAAAAAAAGATGCATGTCTCTTCTTTATCCGAAACTTTAATACATAACCGTCCGGATCTTAAAGTCAAGGAAATACTTCATTATTCTGTATCATATCTCTCTACACTTTCTATACCCGGTAAGGATTTTAGATGGTCCACTAACATTTCCAATTCATCTTTATCATGAACGTATACTTTTACGTTGCCCTCGAAAAGCCCTTCTCTTGCTTCAATGGTCAATGCATTAATATTTATTCTTAAGGTTCCGCTGATAAGGTTTGTAATTTTATTTATTACGCCCACATCATCCATTCCAATGATTTTGATACCGGTAAGAAAAGAGATTTCTTTATTCTTAACCCATTTGGTTTTAACCACCCGATGGCCATAGTTTGCCAACAGGCGTGAAGCATTGGGGCAATTCGTACGGTGAATTTTCAGACCTTCGCCTTGCGTAATAAAACCAAATACATCATCGCCGGGAATTGGTTTACAGCAATTTGCCAATGTGTACATGATCCGGTCGCTGCTTTCGCCAAAAATGATCAGCTCATTATCCTTATGGTTTTTCGATTTGGATTCATGTTTTTCTTCCTGCACAGGTTTTATAACCTTTGGCGCTATAATTTTATCTCCTAATACCTGGAACTCTTTTAATTCTCTCAGGTCAATTTTCTTAACGGAGATTTCATATAACAAATCAAGGGTAGAATTAAGTTTGTAAAACAAGGTAATTTCTTCCATGTTTGCCTGGTTCATCGGTACGCCCAATCCATCCAGTTTCCTATGAAGAATGACTTTGCCTTCTTCTGCAATGGTTCTTTTTTCTTCTTTTAGAGAATCCTTGATTTTATTCTTCGCCTTTGAAGTAACCACAAATTTCAACCATTCAATTTTGGGCTTTTGTTTGGTGGACGTAATGATTTCAATCTGATCGCCGCTCCGAAGTTGATGACCGATCGGTACCAATTTATGATTCACTTTTGCCCCAATACATTTTTCACCTACCGCTGTATGAATAGCAAAGGCAAAATCGAGAGCGGAAGAACCCGTGGGAAGCATTTTAATATCCCCTTTCGGTGTATAAACATATATTTCTTCCGCTAAGAAAGACAATTTAAAATCCTGTAAAAAGTCAATTGAGTTCGTATCCTGGCTGGAAAGCATTTCCCTAATTTGCTGGAACCATAGATCAAACCTGTTCTCTTCCGAAGTACCTTCTTTATATTTCCAGTGAGCTGCAAGCCCTTTCTCCGCGATGTCATTCATTCGTTTCGTACGTATCTGTACTTCCACCCATTTACCTTGTGGCCCCATTACAGTTGTATGCAACGCTTCATACCCGTTACTTTTCGGATTACTCAGCCAATCGCGCAGCCTTTCCGGCGCAGGATTATATTCATCGGTCACCAGGCTATAAACTTTCCAACAATCTTCTTTCTCCCGGGTTGGAGGCGAGTCCAGGATGATCCTTATCGCAAAAAGATCGTACACTTCTTCAAAGGAAACGCCTTTTTTCTTGATCTTATTCCAGATAGAATGTATGCTTTTGGGCCGTCCGTATATCTCGTAATTGAAGTCTCCTCTTTCTAGTTTTTCTTTAATTGGACGGATAAAATCATTGATATACCTGGAACGTTCTCTTTTAGTATTATCCAGTTTTTGGGCTATATACCGGTAATTATCCGGCTCCATATACTTCATGGAAAGATCTTCCATTTCAGTTTTGATATTATACAAACCCATTCTGTGTGCCAGCGGAGCATAGACATAAATAGTTTCAGAAGAAATTTTTAATTGTTTCTCCCGCTTCATATAATCCATTGTGCGCATATTATGAAGCCTGTCTGCCAGCTTTATCAAAATAACCCTTGGATCATCTGTCAGGGTCAGCAATATTTTTTTGAAATTTTCCGCCTGCTGAGATGAATTTGCATCCAACACATTAGAAATTTTAGTTAGACCATCTACTATTTTGGCTATTTCCGGACCAAACTCTCTCTGCACTACATCAAGCGTAATATCTGTATCTTCCACCGTATCATGCATCAGGGCGCAAATGGTACTTCTTACCCCCAAACCAATTTCCTCCACGCAAATCATGGCAACCGCAATCGGGTGTAATATATATGGCTCACCACTTTTTCTTCGCATTGTTTTATGCGCTTCAACAGCCATTTCAAAGGCTCGCCGAACTAATTCCTTATCGCCGGGTTTTAGTTTTGGTTTGAGTGCTCTTAAAATAGCACGATACTTACGAAGAATTTCTTTTTTCTCTTCTTCTTCGTTCATCGTATACTGGGGAATATCAAGCGTAGTTTCCATCTGTCAACGAATTTACAATATAATTTACCGGTCAAAATAACTTTTTAAGTTCCTTAAGTTTATTTAATAAAACAGCAAAATAATACTAAAATTGCGCGCTATAAAGTTCTAAAAAAAAATAATTTGTAAAAATTTGCACTTCCCTGATTTATTTCCAACAAATCCTTTACTTTTGCCGCCCCAAATGCGCATGTGGTGAAATTGGTAGACACGTCAGACTTAGGATCTGATGCCGCAAGGTGTGGGGGTTCGAGTCCCTCCATGCGCACCTTCTTAAACCTTTTTTCTATAAAAAAGTAAATAGCACCGTCCTATACGGTATACAAAAAATCAGAAATGGCAAGTGTAACAAAAGAGAGTATTGGTAATCTTCACGATAAAGTTGTGGTGAAAGTTTCTAAGGAAGATTATTTCCCTGCGTTTGAAAAAGCAATGAAAGATTACAGCAAAAAAGCAAACATTCCCGGATTCAGAAAAGGAATGGTGCCTGTAGGGATGGTTAAAAAAATGTACGGAGCATCTATTTTCTACGATGAGGTGATCAGAAGAGTTGAAAAAGAACTACAACAATTCCTTTCCCAGGAAAAGCCGGAAATATTTGCCCAGCCACTTCCTATGGAAAATGATTTGCGTAGTCTTGACATGAATAATCCTGCTGATTATGAATTTCCATTTGAAATGGGGTTAAAGCCGGAACTCACGCTTGACGTGCTGAATACAGCAAAGACAATCAAACACGAAGTAGCAGTAACCAAAGAGATGCTGGACGAAGAGATAGAGAAAATGGTGCTAAAGAATGGTGAATTACAGGATGTTGAAAGCGTTTCCGGTCAGGAAGATGTCATCAATGTTTTATTTGAAGAAAGTGATGCAGAAGGAAATGTAGCAGAAGGTGGTAATTCAAAAGATAACTCTATCTTATTGAAATATTTTACGGAAGAATTCCAGCAAAAACTTCAGGGTAAAAAAGTGGACGATTCCATTGTTGTGCAATTAAACACAGCTTTTTCTGATAAAGAAAGAGAATGGATATTCGCTGACCTTGAATTGGATATGGAAGATAAAGAGGCAGGTGACAAGTATTTTAAAATGACTATTTCCAAAATCGGTTCTATCCAAAAGAAAGAATTGAATCCTGAATTTTTCAAACTTGTATTTCCTGCGTTGGATCTGCAAACTGAAGAAGAATTCCGGAAAGCTTTGGAAGAAGAAATCCAAAAGCAATGGAATGCAGCAAGCCGCAATCAATTACATGATCAGATTTATCATTCCTTACTGGAAACTCCCATAGAATTTCCGGAAACATTCTTAAAACGCTGGTTAGAAATTGGTGGGGAAAAAGCAAAAACCAAAGAAGAAGTTGAAGAAGAATTTCCAACCTTCATCAATCAGTTAAAATGGACTTTATTCAGTGATAAAATCATTATTGAAAATAACCTGGAAGTAACTGAAGAAGCGCTTCGTGAAGGAATGAAAACAGAGTTAATGCGACATTTTGGCCAATTAAATCTTAGCGATGATAACACCTGGATTGATAGTTACATTGATCAGATGATGAAAGATGAAAAACAAGTGGACAGCACGTATAGAAAAATGATCACAGAGAAACTATTTGAGTGGTTGGAAACAAAGGTTACTCCTGAAACAAAGAAAGTTTCTATGGCTGAATTTTCAGCATTGAGTCACAATCATTCGCACTAACGAATAAAACAAATTTTTACAAAATGGTAAGACAAAAAAAATGTCTTACCATTTTTGTAAATAGAATAATGGCCACTTTACATGGTTTTTGTGCAAACTTTTGATAGATTGAATATATTTTCCCGGAAAATGAGCAGTCAGATCAGAGAAAATTTCCTGAATCTTTAGTAAAGAACTTTGCTCTATACTTGCTTCCACAGATAGACTTTCTTAAGAGAATCTGTCCTTTTGTCTTATTTTTTTAGTTAGCATAATATTTGGAACTTCACCGTAGTGAATCATTACATTAAATTTAATTTATGAATACAGGAAAAGAATTTGAAAAATATGCCGTTAAGCACAGAGGAATCAGTAGTAATATGCTTGATGGATATATTAAACACAACATAACAAATCTTACCCCCAACATTATTGAGGAGCGACCTATGAATGTGGCTGTAATGGATGTATACAGTCGTTTAATGATGGACAGGATCATTTTTTTGGGACACCCGATTAATGATGAGGTTGCGAATATTATTACCGCTCAATTACTCTTTTTGGAAAGTACAGACCGCACAAGAGATGTACAACTTTACATAAATTCTCCCGGAGGTGGGGTATATGCAGGCCTCGGTTTATATGATACTATGCAATTTGTAACACCTGACATCGCCACTATCTGTACAGGTATAGCCGCAAGTATGGCAGCCGTATTGATGAGTGCAGGTTCGCCAGGAAAAAGAAGTGCTTTAAAACATTCCAGGATCATGATGCATCAGCCAAGTGCCGGTGCTGCAGGCCAGGCTTCTGATGTAGAGATCACCGTGAACGAAGTTAGAAAAATCAAACAGGAACTATATGATATCCTGAGCAATCACACCGGTCAAACGGTAGAAAAAATTGCTAAAGATAGTAACAGGGATTACTGGATGACTTCAGAAGAAGCTAAAAATTATGGATTGATTGATGAAGTACTGGTAACCAATGTTCGGAAAGCGAAAAAACTGGACTAAGCATTAGACTCTTTTTGTAAAAAAATTAAACAATTAAATACAATGAATTCTTATATGAATAATCGTTTCAGAATGGAAGAAGAGGAGCCGGAAAAAAATATGCCCGAAAATTCGATGGAAAAAATGATGATGGGTGCGATGATGTTTGATAAAAAGTTTATTGAGCAACGGAAGATTTTTCTTTGGGGTGAGGTCCATGATAAAAGTGCAAAAGATATTACCAACCGCCTTTTATACCTGGATGCTATGGAACCAGGAAAAGAGATCACCTTTTATATTAACAGTCCTGGCGGAGTTATTACAAGCGGCATGGTGATATATGATACCATGCAAATGATTTCATCCCCGGTACATACAGTGTGTATGGGAATGGCTGCCAGCATGGGTAGTATTTTGCTGAGCGGAGGTACAAAAGGCCAAAGATCTATTTTCCCCCATGGTGAAGTAATGATCCATCAGCCAAGTGGTGGCGGACAGGGAACCAGTGCGGATTTAGAAATTATGGCTCTGCAAATTCAAAAGGCAAAACAATTAGGTGCCCAGATTCTTGCAGACAATTGCGGTCAATCGTACGAAAAGGTTATGGAAGATTTTGACAGGGATTACTGGATGGATGCGCAGGAAAGTATAAAATACGGTATAGTCGATAATATACTTGATAAAATATAATGCATCTATTTGGGGCTTTTGGTTGTCCTATTAAAAGTTATTCATCGGATTATATATACCAACACGAGGGATTGCTTTATTTTAAGAAATTTTAGAGGAAATTAAATATTATGGCAAAACAACAAACTTTACATTGCTCATTTTGCGGAAGGAGTCGTGATGAAGTAAAAATACTTATAGCAGGACAGGAAGGACATATTTGTGAAAACTGTGTAGAACATGCTCAGGAAATTATCGTACAGGAAGTAGTGCCTGCGCAGGATAAAAATCAAAGCTCTTCGAATTACAAGCTATCTGTTAAAAAACCCATGGATTTAAAAAAATACATGGATGAATATGTTATTGGACAAGATGATGCCAAAAAAGTATTGGCAGTAGCAGTTTATAATCATTACAAACGTCTGAATCAGAAAATAGATAATGATGTTGAAATAGAAAAAAGCAACATCATTATGGTTGGTGAAACAGGAACAGGTAAAACCCTTCTTGCAAAAACCATCGCACGCATATTAAATGTTCCTTTTGCTATTGTAGACGCAACCGTATTTACAGAAGCAGGATATGTGGGTGAAGATGTGGAAAGTATATTGAGCAGGCTTTTACAAGTTTGTAATTTCGATGTAACTGCTGCTGAAAAGGGAATTGTTTATATAGATGAAATAGATAAAATTGCCCGTAAAAGCGACAACCCAAGTATCACACGCGATGTTAGTGGCGAAGGTGTACAACAAGGACTTTTGAAATTACTGGAAGGTACAGAAGTACTTGTTCCACCTCAGGGCGGCAGGAAACATCCTGAGCAAAAATTAATCAAGATAAACACAAACAATATCCTGTTTATTTGCGGAGGTGCTTTTGGTGGAGTAGATCGGATTATTGGCAGAAGGATCAATACAAATGCAATTGGATTTAGTGTGAATAAAGAACTTCAGGATTTCCAACGAAATAACCTGTTACAGTTTGTAAATGCCCAGGATCTTAAAACCTTTGGGCTGATACCTGAACTTTTGGGAAGGCTTCCGGTGATTACCTATTTAGATCCATTGGATGCAGCTACTTTACGGAGTATCTTAACTGAACCTAAAAACTCACTGATCAAGCAGTACAATAAACTATTCCAACTGGAAGGAATCGAGCTGATTATAGAAGATGACGTTTACGATTTTATGGTTGAAAAAGCCATGGAATACGAATTAGGAGCACGTGGTTTGAGGAGTATCTGCGAAAGTATTTTAACAGATGCCATGTATGAGTTACCTTCTTCAAAGGTTAAGTCATTTACGCTTACAAGAAAATATGCTGAACGCAAATTCCAGATAAGCAAGTTGAGCCTTTTGAAAGTGGCTTAAACTATCCTGGTAGATTTCGACAAGAAAAACGATTGAAATAAATTTTAAATAAAAGCCGGCTTCACGTTAATGAGCCGGCTTTTATTTTTATCTTTTTAATAAAATGAATAAATAAAACCCAGTGCTGTAACGTTTTTTTCTAAGGAAAAATAATATTTCTTTTTACTTAAAAGGTGTTCAATTCTATTTTTAATTCTACTTTTACCCGAAACTTTTTTTGAACCCATCTTTAATCCTATTCCAGGGGAATTATAAATAAAGATGGCAATTCAAAAATGATTCATTAAACTGATTTTTTACAGATTATATGATAAAAACTATTCCTTGAATATATAGAATCGCAAGTTTTCATATTCATGAAGGAATGATTATTTTTGAAATTGATATTAAATTTTATTTTAAATGGTTGATGTAATTCTTGGGCTTCAATGGGGCGATGAAGGAAAAGGCAAAATTGTTGATTTCTTTGCACCAAATTATGATGTTATCGCTCGTTTTCAGGGCGGACCAAATGCTGGACATACATTGTATGTTGACGGAAAAAAAGTTGTTCTTCATCAAATTCCCTCCGGTATCTTCCGGGAAGGTAAAATCAATTTGATTGGAAATGGAGTTGTTCTGGATCCGGTTATTTTCCAAAAAGAATGTGACTCAGTCGCAAGTTTTGGAGTTGATTATAGAAAATCCCTTTTTATAAGTGAAAGAACACATTTAATATTACCGACGCACCGGGCTATGGACAGGGCCAGTGAGGCCGCTAAAGGAACAGGAAAAATTGGTTCAACTTTAAAAGGTATCAGTCCTGCTTACATGGACAAAACGGGAAGGAACGGCTTACGTGTAGGTGATTTGCTAAATAAGAATTTTGTATCAAAATATATTAAGCTACGCCTTAAGCATCAAAAAATATTGGATAACTTCTCCTTTAATGAAGATCTTTCAGGTTGGGAGCAGGAATTTTTTGAAGCATTGGAATTCATAAAATCACTGCAAATAGTTAATGGTGAATATTTTATAAATGATGCTCTTCAAAACGGGAAAAAGGTTTTGGCTGAGGGCGCGCAGGGAAGTATGCTGGATGTGGATTTTGGAACATTCCCCTACGTAACTTCTTCCAGTACGATTACGGCCGGAGTAGGAAGCGGATTGGGTATTGCTCCACACAAAATTAAGGAAGTCATCGGCATTTCAAAAGCCTATTGCACCCGTGTTGGTAGCGGTCCTTTTCCAACAGAACTTCATGATGAAACAGGCGAATTAATTCGTAAAAACGGGAATGAATTCGGAAGTACGACCGGCAGGCCGCGCAGGTGCGGATGGATGGATCTGGTCGCCCTGAATTTTGCCTGTATGATAAATGGTGTAACGAAACTTGTGATCACAAAAGCTGATGTTCTGGATTCTTTGGATACACTTAAATTAGCTGATAGCTATAATATTGATGGGGAAAATACCCGTCAAATTCCTTTCCAGATGGAAGGAATGAATATTGAGCCGGTCTACAAAGAATTCAAGGGGTGGAAAACGGATATCACAGGAATTAAAAGTATGAATGACCTTCCTGCTGAAATGGACACCTATATCAACTATATTAATGAACAATTAAAAGTACCCGTTGATTATATTTCAAACGGACCAGGAACAGATCAAATCATCGTGGCTTAGATATTGTTGATTTATCTTCCTGTTATTCTAAAATAATTATTATTTTTGGTTTCTTAATTTGAATTGAATTTAAAACATAAAATCCTTAGCTAAAATGAAAGCGAAATCTGATAAGGAAAAGAAAGACCTTCCTGCAAAAAAAACAACAGTAAAAAAGACCGAAAAATCTTCCGCCAAAAAATCTGACAAAGATGATAATGATGATGATGATTTTTATGATGAAGAAGACAAACCCAAAAAAGTCAGTGCAAAATCGAAAGGTAAAAAAGATGCCGACGATGATGACGATGATGTTGAAATACAGGATGATTGGAACAAAGCAGAGGACGATGATTTTGATCCTGATTTTGAAGAATTTGACATCCCAAAATCAAAGACTAAAAAATCCGGCGGTAAAAAAAGTAAGGAGGATGATGATTTTGACATAGATGAGGATTTTAAACCTCTAGATTTATTTGACGACGGAGATGATTTCGACGATGAGGACGATGACTTTTAATTATACTTATTTATCAATGGAATAAAAATTTGGAAAGAATATTTACTGCTTTTAATTCCATTGATTGCGAAAATTTTAAGCAAAAATTGCTGTATTTCGGGATGAGATACAGCAATTTTTGTTTTTTGGAAAACAATCAATACCAATTTGATCATTCCATAGATGCTCTTGCCGGCTTGGGTTGTATCCGGGCTGTGATAGACCGTGGACCGGACTCTTTTCCAGGTATAAGTGCTTTTCAGAAAGAAAATAAGGATTGGATTTTTGGGCATGTAGCATACGATCTCAAGAATAAAATAGAGCAATTATCATCAAACAATTCCGATGGAATAGAATTCCCGGATTACCTTTTCTTTATACCGGAAGTCGTTATTATTTTTTCCGGCAACATGGTGTCTATTGGTGTAATGAAACCAAATGATGCCGGTGACATTTTTGAGAATATAAATAATTTTCATCCGGTTCATGTTACTCATCAAAAATCTGAAATTAAGTCCAGGTTCACCACGGAAGAGTATTTAAAAACGGTTGCAATTATACAGGATCATATAGCAAAAGGAGATTGTTACGAAGTATGTTTTTGTGTAGAATACTACCGGGAGAATTGTCCGGTTAATCCGGTGGAATCATTTATTCATTTAAATAAATTATCTCCTAATCCTTTTGCTGCCTTTTACAAAACCGGTGATAACTATTTGCTTTGCGCCAGTCCGGAAAGGTTCCTGAAAAAGCAGGGAAGCACCATCATATCTCAACCGATTAAAGGAACAATAAAACGTTCAGGAGAAAATGCTCTTTCAGACATTCAGGAAAAAGAGCGTCTTTTAAATGATGAAAAAGAACGTGCTGAAAATATAATGATCGTAGATCTTGTTCGAAATGATTTATCTAAAATAAGCAAACAGGGAACTGTGAAAGTCCGGAATTATTTAGAAATTCATACTTTCCCTCAGGTTCATCAAATGATCTCCACTATTTCCGGCGAAGTAGATAAGGAATGCACCTTCGGTGAGCTTCTGGCCGCAACTTTTCCCATGGGTTCTATGACCGGTGCTCCTAAAATAAAGGCTATGGAATTGATTGAAAAATATGAAAAAACCCGTCGTGGATTATTCTCCGGATCCGTAGGATATATAAATCCCGTGGGAGATTTTGATTTCAATGTCGTTATAAGAAGCATGCTGTATAATGACAAAAGCAAATATCTCTCTGTTCAGGTAGGTTCCGCCATTACTTCAAAAAGTAATGCACAAAAAGAATATGAAGAATGCAACTCGAAGATTGAAGCGATTATCAAATCGCTGGAATAAAATCACTTCCTGTTCAGGGAATAGTTTCTTTTCTTATAAACAGTTTTAGAATCTGTATTTACATTGCCTAATAGTTGCTGAACGCATTCATTTAGGATGGTGTATTTATTTTCTTCAAAGAGGGCCATTTTATCTTCCGGTAATTTCAACTGATAGGCCGCTCCCGTGGATAAAAGATTGTCCATTCCGGGATTTATGCGGTTAAATTCTTTGAGATCCATTTCAATGTTATCCGCAATCACCTCTGCTTTATACCGGCCGGAAACAGCCACTTCCTTGAGTGAAGAATTTTCACTCTCTGATAAAGTTGAAGAATTCTTTTCACCGATACTTAAACTGGAATAATTAAATTTATTAAAAGGAGTTTTATTGTCATTTGCAGCTTCCATTATATAATGCGTGGCTATAAATTTCTTTACATGATTGCGGGATTCCTCCGGAAGATAATATTGAAGGTCCCAGAAATTCCTGCTTCCGGATTTTTTAATCGCACTATATACTCTTCCCGGCCCACCGTTGTAGGCAGCTATTACGAGTAACCAATCTTTTAAGTCCTTGTAAAGTGCTAGCAGATATTTTGACGCGGCATGTGTGCTCTTTCCATAATCAATTCTTTCATCCATCATTCTGTTCACCTGCAGGCCATACTGACGGGCCGTGTAGTCCATAAACTGCCAGGGTCCCCGTGCTCCGGCAGAGGAAAGTGCTGTAGACTTCAGATTACTTTCTATTACGGCAAGATATTTTAACTCTGTCGGTAAGCCATACTGGGAAAGAACTCCATCAATAAAGTTAAAATAAGAAGTACTATTCTTTTGCAGATTTTGTAAAAATTTCGTGTGGGATTGTAAGTAATCCTGCATGTAGTTTTCTGCGTACGGATTTACCTGGGAAGAATAAGGAAGGGAAGCATTATAAGAGTAGTTTTTAAATAAATCCTTGAACCCATATTTAGTCACCTGGTTTAAATATTCTACTTTCTCTTTTTTTACGGCTGTTTTAGATTCTATTACTTCTTCTATGGCATCATTTTCCTGTTCAGCATTTACATTAACAGTATCAGAATTAAATTTTGCCGTATCACTATTTTGCACAAAGGTACCCGCCAATACAGATTGGCTGATAAAGAAAAGAATAATTACCTGGCAAAATTTTCGCATCAATTTCTTTTAAAACGTTTAAAAAGTATATTAGAAAACTCCAGTAAAGCTACATCATTATTCCTTGCTGCAAGAATCTGGGCCCCAAAAGGCATTCCGTTTGAGTGCTTGAAGAGAGGGACGGAAGCTCCGGGAATACCACATAAATTTGCGAAAATAGTATAGATATCAGCGAGATACATAGCAATAGGATCCTTCACCATACTTCCTGCTTCGAAAGCGGTAGAAGGAACAGTGGGTAGAAGAATAATGTCAAACTCCTTAAAAATCTCTTTTGATTGCTTAGCCAGCAATTTTCTTACTTGCTGTGCTTTCGTATAATAAGCATCGTAAAACCCTTCACTCAATACAAAGGTTCCCAGCATAATTCTTTTCTTCACTTCTTTATTAAATCCAAGAGAGCGGTTTTTCTTATAAAAGTCACTGATATTCTCCGGAGAATTTTCTGCTCTGAAACCATATCTTACTCCATCATAACGGGAAAGATTAGAAGAAGCTTCGGCTGTGGTCAAAATATAATAGGCCGGAACCATGTAATCCACCAGGTCCAGATCAATCTCTTTTACTTCATGTCCTTCTTTTTTAAGATCATCTGCCAATGTATAAATAGCATCTTTAATTTCTGTATCCAGACTGGAATGATTTATCAGGTTCCTGATTACAGCAATTTTATAGGAAGGTTTTTTCTCCTGCACTTCACTTATAGCACGCATGGGAAAATATTCCCGGGAAGATACCGTACTATCATGTTCGTCCCGTCCATGAATCACTTCAAAAACTTTTGCCGCATCTTCCGGGTTCCTGGCAATAACGCCAATTTGATCGAAAGAGGATGCATAAGCAAGAAGGCCATGTCTTGAGATTGCACCGTAAGAAGGTTTAAAGCCATACACTCCACAAAAATCTGCCGGCTGCCTTACAGACCCACCCGTGTCACTGCCAAGTGCCACCATACACATATCCGCCTGCACGGATACAGCAGAGCCTCCGGAGGACCCACCGGAAACCTTATTTGGATCCAGGGCGTTCTTTACTCTTCCGTAAACGGAGTTTTCATTGGTATTTCCCATTGCAAACTCATCGCAATTGCAATTTCCAATGATAATGACATCTTCTGACAACAATTTTTCTACAGCAGTAGAACTATAAATGGAGGTATAATTTGCCAGCATTTTTGAACCGGCAGTCACCTTATGATCTTTATAGGAAATGACATCCTTAATCGTCATAACCACACCATACAATTTTCCACATGGTAACCCTTCTTTTCGTTTCGTATCAAGAAAGGTGGCGCGCTCACGACTTTCATCCTTGAACACTTCTACAAATGCATTCAAATGCGATGAAGTATCAATGTTCGTGAGATAATAATTAACCATTTCCAGGCAGGAGGTGGCATTATCCGTAAGAGCCTCTTGATAGTCGGCTATAGATTTAAAAAAATACAAGGGGATATTTTAAGTAAAAAAAGGTTAAGACACTTATCATTTTTCAGATATGCATCTCAACCTTTTCATTATGATAAGAAATTATTTTGTTTTTTCTACAGCTTCTAAATTTTCTGTAGGAGGAATAACGTCCTTACTTCTCATTCCGGCATCAATTTCGTTTTTTACAGTTTCCTTCGCATCATTAAATTCTCTTACTCCCTTTCCAATACCACGCATAAGATCAGGTATTTTTTTACCTCCAAAAAATAACAAAACAACTAATAGGATTAGAATCCATTCAGATCCCCCTGGCATACTTAGTAATAATGCAGGTTTAAAAAGTAACATCATTGTTTATAGGTTTATAATCAAAGATACGATAATAAATAGTACACGGATTTAAGAGAAGGTATTTTTTGAACGACGTTTAACAAAATAAATGACCTTACTAATTACCTGATAAAATTTCCGCATTTGGCTTTGCCATTTGCAGCTTGAAAAGGCGTAATCCCCCGGGCACAGGATGATAATAATAAAACAACGATTATAAAATAAAGCACATTTTTCATACTAAGAAGGATAGGTTAGTGGGATTATGATTTCGAACAAGTGGTTTTCATGAGCAATAATAGAAATAAAAAAACCGGAAAGCAAGCGCTTTCCGGTTTTTTTTCAGTATTTTTTTCAAGTCTATTTAACTCTTTTCTCTTTAATACGGGCACTTTTTCCGCTTCTTTCACGAAGGAAATAAAGCTTGGCACGACGTACTTTACCTACTTTATGAACTTTGACACTTTCAATATTTGGTGAAAATATAGGAAATAAACGCTCAACGCCTATACCATTACTCATTTTACGTACAGTAAAAGTAGCTGTACCGCCTTCTCCCTGGCGTTTTATTACATCACCCTTAAAACTCTGGATTCTCTCTTTACTACCTTCAAGGATCCTATAATTAACGGTTACGTTATCACCTGCTTTGAAGTTAGGTAATTCTTTTTTTGTATTCAGCTGATCGTGTACAAAAGCGATTGCATTCATGGCTTTTTATTTTTGGAGTGCAAAGGTAAGGGAATTATTTATAAGTGTCACTTAATTTTAAATTTATTTTACAACGACAAATTATCAGGCTACAATAAGTATTTCTGATGTATTTCTACACCGCTCATTTTATCTACCGGGCAATATTTACAGCCCTTGTTTCCCGGATCACCGTCACTTTTATTTGCCCCGGATAGGTCATTTCTGTCTGAATTTTTTGTGCTATTTCAAAGCTTAATTTATCACTTTCCGCATCACTCATTTTTTCAGATTCCACGATCACTCTTAATTCACGACCTGCCTGGATAGCATAGGCTTTTTCCACACCCTGATAAGCTACTGCGAGGTTTTCAAGATCTTTGATCCGCTGCAGATATTGTTGCATAATTTCTCTCCTTGCACCGGGACGGGCACCACTCATGGAGTCACACGCCTGGATAATAGGAGAAATAACATATTGCATTTCCACTTCGTCATGGTGGGCACCAATCGCATTACACACTGCAGGATTCTCACCGTATTTTTCTGCAAGCTTCATCCCTAAAAGAGCATGACTCAATTCAGTTTCTTCATCAGGCACTTTACCTATATCATGCAATAGACCGGCACGTTTTGCCAATTTTGCATTCAAGCCTAATTCTGCTGCCATGATCCCACATAAATTAGCTACCTCGCGGCTATGCATCAATAAGTTCTGGCCATAAGAGGAACGGAACCTCATTTTACCAACGATCCTTACAAGTTCCTTATGAAGTCCGTGAATTCCTAATTCTATTACAGTACGCTCACCAATCTCCATGATTTGCTCCTCAATTTGCTTACGCGTTTTTTCTACCACTTCTTCAATACGGGCAGGGTGTATGCGGCCATCGGTTACCAATCTTTGTAAGGATAAACGTGCAATTTCCCTGCGCAATGGATCAAAAGAAGAAAGTATAATTGCTTCAGGTGTATCATCTACAATCAAGTCTACACCGGTGGCTGCTTCAATAGCGCGGATATTTCTACCTTCCCGTCCTATGATGGATCCTTTGATTTCATCACTTTCGAGGTTAAATACTGTAATCGCATTTTCGATGGCCACTTCCGAGGCTGTGCGCTGAATACTTTGAATGATAATTTTCCTCGCTTCTTTATTTGCACGCAGTTTAGCATCATCAATTATTTCCTGCTGAATGCTCAACGCACGGGAATTTGCTTCATTCTTTAAAGATTCAATTAACTGAGCCTTGGCCTCTTCTGCGGATAAACCTGATACAGTTTCAAGTCTTTTTATATGCTCCTCCTGATGTTTTTCAAGCTCAACCCTTTTAATATTCACCACCTCAATCTGGCGGCTCAAATTTTGTTTTAAAGAATCATTTTCTTTAAGAGACCGTTCTACATTCTGATCTTTTTGACTTAGTGATTGCTCTTTTTGTTTGATTCTGTTTTCAGCTTCAACTAATTTTTGGCTCCTTTGAGAGGTTTCTTTATCAAACTCTGATTTGAGTTGTACAAAGCGTTCTTTCGCCTCCAGTTGCTTTTCTTTCTTTTGTGTTTCAGCCCTTTGTTCCGCGTCTGCGATTATTTTTTGGGCCTGTGATTCAGCGTTATCAACGATCTGTTTTGTGTTTTTGGCAAATATTAATTTACCCAGGAATATTCCTGCTATCAGTGCTATAGCACCAATTATTATCGGGAGAACTTGTTCCATTGTTTTTTAAAAAGTTTTTACGGTTCATAATCTTATTCCACTAATATTTTACAAATTTCTTTGAAAATGGCGAATAGACGAAGGTAATAAAATTGTATGTAATTGAATTTGTTTTATGAAAACATAAATGACCTGTAAATTTCACAAACAAGGAAAAATGTAGAAGAGGCCTAAGGCCTCCTCTACAAAATATCATCTCTATATTTTCTAAAAATTAATACCGATACCAACCTTAACAGACTGATTATAAGCGGCAGTTTTTCTGTTTGAATCTGCTTTCAATAATCCATAATCGTAGGAAGCCGAAATATTTATGCCGTTTACAAATTGATACCCAATTCCTCCGGTTACAGCTGCATCCCACTTATTAAGTACGGAAGCGGCATCTATAGTATTCTTTAAAAGATTTATACCAAGTACCCCAGCGGTGGTTTTTAAATGAGCGTCCGTCAGGTAGGAAATTTGTGGGCCGGCAAATAATTGAAACCCACCGACATTCGCTTTCAGGATTAAGGGTACATCAATATAGTTTGCTTGCAAAACTGATTTTGCAGAAACCCCTATTAAGTCGCCTATTTTTCCATTTAATTTTCCATTGATTTGGCTACCCTTCTGTGTGTAATAAATACCTGGTTCAACAGAAAAATTTTCTCCGAGAGGAATGGAAGAATTTACGCCCACAAAGAAACCGGTATTATTTGTTCGGGTGGCCATACCATTTGTGAAATCAAGTAATGTATTCAGATTGTCCATTGATTCACCACGGATTCCGGAAGAGGCAAAACCGGCTTTTACTCCAAACGTTGGTGTCGTTTGCGCAAAACCTATGGAGGAAACTGCCATAGAAATCATAAGTAAAATTTTATTTTTCATAATTATTGTAAAACGGGATTTACAGCCGCTTCCGTTATGAGAAATAATTTTCAGTCAAAAGATTAATGGGTAGTGGATAAGTTTTTGTTAAAGGGCATAGACGAATTATCTCAAAGGAGGAAATGACATTCTATCCATCATCATACATTGAGGTTATCTTTGAATAAGTTATCATTATAAAAAGAATTCCATGAAAACCTTTGCAGATAAAGTTATTTCATTCAATAAAAAAGTTGATTTTAAAGGGGAACTTCCGGAAGGTATCCGGATAATGAATCCTTTTAAAGAAAATAACCACAGCCTGGAAATTTCATCCGCGTTTTATAAAAAATATTATAATGATTATGAGAACCGTCACATCATTATTGGAATAAATCCCGGAAGATTTGGAGCGGGGATTACCGGTGTACCGTTTACAGATACAAAAAGATTACTACAGGAGTGTGGATTGGAATTTGAAGGAAAGGCAACGCATGAACCCTCCGCTACCTTTGTGTATGAAATTGTAAATGCCTTTGGTGGCCCTGAAGCATTTTATAAGAAATTTTATATTCAATCCATTTGCCCACTTGGTTTTACATCCATTAATGAAAAAGGCAAGGAAGTTAATTATAATTATTATGACAGTAAGGAATTAACTGAAGCAGTATATGATTTTATGATCGACAACCTCCGCAAACAAATCAAATTAGGTGTTGAAACAGATGTCGCTTTTTGCTTTGGAACAGGAAAAAATGAAAAATTCATCCAAAAAGTAAATGAGAAGTATGGTCTCTTTAAAAAAATTATTGCTCTGGAGCACCCACGCTACATCATGCAATACAAGTATAACTTCAGGGACGAATACATTGATAAATATATGAGGGCATTTGCAGAGGTTTTATAAATATTATCTAATCTCTTTAACAAGCCGTAACAACATTAAACGATCATATCTTCTGATTACTTGTATATGCTTTTAGATTAAACGTTTTCCTTAAATTTAATTAATGTTATTAATTTTAATATTAATTTATTTATGTCTGGTAAAAACTAAATATTGTGGAAAGTCTTACAGAAGAAATCATTGTTGAATTTATTCATAAAAATGAAATTGAATTAAATTCAACACATAAGAAATTGTGCCTACCCATCATCAATAGGATATTTAAAAAAATGTCTGCAGGCATTAAGTTCCCAGGTATAAAAGTTGAAAGTAATTTGATTTGTGATGGTCATCATAGATATATAGCTTCTATGTTAGCGAATTTTTCACTCGAGACACTCACAGGCAGCGTCACATCTGCTACAGCCGTAGTTCCTTGGAAATCAGTTATTTTTGAGGAGGAGGATTGGGATACTCCAGCTAAAATTAAGATGTTAAATGAGCAAGACGCTGATTATAACAATATAGCAAAAGAGCTAATGGATGAATTGCTAAAATAAAAGTTTAAATTTGCTTATTATGTTATTCTTCTTAGACATAGACGGTGTTATGGTACCTGCGAAAGGTTGGAAAAGTCCTGAATTTCTGGATGATGGATTTCCTGCTTTTAGTATTAAGGCAGTCTCTACACTTCAGAATTTAATTTCTGAAGATGTTACAATTGTGCTTACAACGTCGCATAAGTCAAATTTTAGTATTGAAGAATGGAAAAACATTTTTAAGAATAGAGGTATTAAGATTGAAAAGATAAAATCTTTGCCTGAGAACATTAATAGTCTTAACCGAAAAGATGAGATTATAAATTGGTTCAATGTCAATAATGTAGATGAGGATTTTGTCATCATTGATGATGATAAGTCTTTAAATGAACTTCCTGCTTTCTTAAAAGAGAATTTAATACAAACCAGCCCTTACATAGGACTTACAGAAGAACATTCAGAAG
>JBBSUB010000040.1:0-23463 GCA_038235345.1 Chitinophagales bacterium | reverse complement strand
TAAAAGGAGAAACTAAAAGCAGATTTTCCTAAAGCACAACATCGTAAAACGTGTCTAGCCCACAAATAAGTTACTGCTTTAGCTCCCAGGTTAATAATAACTTCAAAGATATGAGCCCAAATGGGACTATCTGAAAAAGAGAGTTCTTATAATCCATGGCTAAAAATTCTTATTTGCACGTGCGTATTTTTTTTTAATACCTTGAATCTGTGTGGGTTCTCCGCGCCGCCTAAATTCGTGTCTCACGAATTTCTGTCAATGAATTAAATCGTGTTCATTTATTATAACTTTAATCAGGGCTTGTTTTAAAGTTAGAACCTTCTAAACAATCACGTGTATTACGATTGGTGAGACACGAATCGCAGCGAACACAGTGTTCTTAAGTAATTATATTGAAGTTTAGAGTTCAGAGTTCAAACTTCTTAGTTGGCTCAAGGCTCACAGCTCACAACCCATATTGTTGAAAATTAGTGTAATTGATGCTAAAAATTAGTAGCTATAAATTCTTCAACGCCGAATGCATTCAACGCAAGGCATTCAACGCGTCGCATTCAACACGCAGTATTCAACACGCAGTATTCAACACGCAGTATTCAACCCTTCACCACATCAATCAGCTTCGATAATTTATGATCCTTGTCAGTCACTACATCTCCCGCGTCATGAGTTGAAAGCCAGATCTCCACTTTATTATACTCATTCGTCCACTTCGGATGATGATCCATTTTTTCAGCAGCAAGAGCTACCCTGGTCATAAATGCAAAGGCTTCGGAAAAATCTTTGAACTCAAATTTCCGGTATAAGGTATTGTCTTTTTCTGTCCACATAATGATATATTTATGTTTAAAAATTTAAAAATCCGGCCAAAACCTATAAGGTTTTTGAAACCTTATAGGTTTAAAAAACAAGATGTTGTTTATTCTTAATTTTCTCATTTGTCAGTTCGGTTACCAATTGCACTACCGGAATGGTTTTAATAATTCCGATAAAATTATTGACTTCTTCGTCCTTCATGATATCATCCTTCATCAGCCATAAAAAATCCAGGTGCCTGAATTCCGGCAGTAGATATTCTCCGTCATCCTGGTTACTGTACAGATAGTGCTTTATTGTACCACTTTGCTGCCCATATTGATAGATAGGGAAAAAATATTTTCTGTCTTTTTTATTTAATTGTATTTCAATCTGATTATTTATTCTAAAATCAAAATTGAGTAGGTGATTTAATTGCCAGCAAAAGCGATAATGTTCCATCGGCGCCACGATTCCAAGCAAGCGGGTATCTTCAAAAAAGTCCGAAAGCATTTCCTCATTATCCAATCGCAATTTCATTACTATTCATTTTTAAACGAACCAATTGAAACAATCGGTCATTATTTTTGGGCGTATGATATACTTTTAAAATACAATATTAAAAGTCAATACTTCTTTACCTCTTTTTACTTTCACAGTTGTAGAATCTCCTTTTTTAAATTTACTTAATGCAGTCATATATTCATTTACATCTGTCAGGCCAAAGTCTCCAATTTTTACGATCACGTCACCAGTTTTTATACCAGCCTTATCAGCTATGCGCCCATCTATAACTCCATCAATATGTACGCCACTTCCACTATATGTGTAATCGGGCATCACACCAAGGCTTACGGTAAACCTCACGCCACTGCCCATTTGCGGTTCCTTCGTTTTTAAGAAAGTCAGTTTATCTCCTTTGTTGGTTTTTGACAATAAATCCATAATGTATTGCAGGATACGATACTGTCCAAGGAGGTTTATTTTTTCCACATCATCTCCGGGTTTGTGATAATCTGTATGTGTACCGGTAAAGAAGAATAATACCGGAATTTCTTTTAAATAAAATGAAGTGTGATCACTTGGGCCAATGCCACTTGAGTCAAATTTTACAGATAATGCTTTTGTTTTTTCAGGTAATAAACTACGCCAGGAAGGAGATGTTCCAAAGCCACCAATGGTAATTGTTTTGGTTTCCACATTCAATCTTCCTACCATATCCAGGTTAATCATATAATTAACCTTTGACAGATCTATTGTAGGATGTTCCGTAAAATATTTTGATCCAAAAAGACCTAATTCTTCGCCTGAAAAGAAAATAAATAAATAGTTGTTATTCGTAAGTTTTGACTTTTTAAGCAATTTAGATAATTCCAATACAGTCGCCGTTCCACTTGCATTATCATCTGCGCCATTATGTATTTCCGGTTTCCCTGTCCATAATGAATTATGATCTTCTCCATAACCTAAATGATCAAAATGAGCTCCTAAAATGATCGTGTTGGCGGCACCATTATCCAGGTAGCCAATTACATTCGTACCGGAGCGTTTTTTATCACCGATCTCAACATTTAAATCTATTTTGTGGTCTGTTGTATTATCAGAAAGATATTTTTTTGCGGCTTCTTTTGTTATAAAAATTACCGGAATTGCAATCGGGTCTAATTTTGATTTTCCTTCAAATTTCAGATCCGTTTCTTTATCTCCTGAATTATAAACAATTAAAGCTGTAGCGCCCTTTCTTTTACAATCAATCGCATGTGTTCGTATTGCTTCGGACAAATCAAAATGTGGATTGTCTTCATTCTTTTTTAGTATTTCATTAATATCCAGGAACCAGGGAGCATCGCTTTCTTTTATTGCCGGTGAAGCATAAGAATGTACAGAAGCATTAGGGCTATAGATAAAAGGAAAAAAATCTTTTTCTATTTCCAGTTTTTTACTATCAATAGATAAACTTGTTTCAGGCATTATCTGCTTGCCTTCATTTACTTCAAAAGATTGTAAATAACCATTCACACCTTTTGCCTGGATACCATTATTTTCAAGTTGTTTGGTCAGATAAGTATAAGCCAGTTTTTCTCCCGCTGTGCCTGTTCTTCTTCCTTCTAATTCATCACTGGCCAGGTATGTTACAGTTGCTTTTAAATCATTGATAATTGCCTTGTCAGCTTTTTTTAATTTTTGTCCAAATGCCGTCGTTGAAATAGTAATTAAAAGAAAAAGTAAAAATTGTTTCATGAATCAGATACGTTTAAGGGAGTGATGTTAGTATTTTAATTGGAACAGTTGATTTTCAAAAATTGAGCCATCATAAAAGAATTGAGCAAATGTGCAGATTAACAGCAAATTTAAGATGAATATTTAGTGAAGGTTGTGATAAATTATAATTATTTTCATCTCTTTTCCTAATTCGTAACCCTATGAGGTTACTATACAGTTAAATTTGCCGCTTTTATAACTACATCTTGAACCAACAACTTCACATAGCCTTAGTAGGCAATCCGAATAGCGGCAAAAGCTCTTTATTTAATTCTCTGACAGGATTAAATCAAAAAGTTGGAAATTTTCCGGGAGTGACTGTTGATAAAAAGACGGGCACCAGCAAGATTTCTGAAAAACTTACTGCCAAAATCATTGATCTTCCCGGAACATATAGTTTGTATCCGAAAAGAAATGATGAATGGGTTTCCTATAAAGTTTTAATCGACCAGGATCCTCATATCTCCACCGATGTCATTGTTTTAGTTGCTGACGCAAGTAATTTAAAAAGAAATTTACTTTTCTGTTCCCAGATCATTGATTTAAAAAGGCCTGTAGTGATCGCTCTCACAATGATGGATATCGCTCAAAAGAATGGGGTGAAGATTGATATATCCGGTTTGGAAAGAGAGTTGGGCGTGTTGGTGGTGCCGGTAAATCCCCGCAAAGACAAGGGTATAGCACAATTAAAAAAGGCGATTGAACAAACAGTCGAAAATAAACATGCCGTTTCTGAAAGAGATTTTGTTGATATGAATTCCTTTGCCCCAGAATCGGTAAAAGAACTACAAAAACTTTTCCCGGGAATCAGTAACTACCGCGCCATACATTATTTGATCAATCACGAAAATTTTGATTTCGATAATGCCTTGCAGGAAAAGATAGAAAATGTAGAAAGGGAAACAAATTTTAATCCTACAAAGGTTCAGACGGAGGAGATTTTGAAAAGGTATGGCAAAATTAAAACCATCATGAAACAAACGGTGGTGGAAGCTGATCCCTTACAGAAAGCCTTATTTACTCAAAAGCTGGATGATATTTTATTGCATCGTACCTGGGGATATATCATCTTATTGACCGTTTTATTTTTACTTTTTCAATCCATTTTTGTTATCGCGGAATTTCCGATGAATGCTATTGAATGGAGCTTTGCGGAACTGGGTGGTTTCCTGGGAAGAACTCTTCCATCCGGCTGGCTCACAGATTTGTTTATAAATGGGATCGTAGCAGGATTAAGCGGCATTATTGTATTCGTGCCCCAAATTATGATTCTTTTTGGGCTGGTTACGTTATTGGAAGATACCGGTTACATGGCCCGTATCAGCTTTTTAACGGATAGGGTTATGCGAAAAGCAGGCCTGAATGGAAAGAGTGTGATGCCCATGATCAGTGGACTTGCCTGCGCCGTACCCGCCATTATGAGTGCACGGAGTATTGAAAATAAAAAAGAACGCCTGCTTACTATTATGGTGACACCCTTAATGAGTTGCAGTGCCCGGCTTCCGGTTTATACTATTCTCATTGCCCTTGTGGTACCAAATAAATTTTATTTAGGCTTTATTAGTTTGCAGGGATTGGTCATGATGTTCATGTATTTCCTGGGTACATTTATGGCGCTGATCTCCGCTTTTGTAATGAAATGGTTTATTAAAAGCTCGGAAAAGAGTTTCTTCATTTTAGAATTACCAGTATATCGTGGACCAAGATGGAAAAATGTATTGGTGACCATGGTAGAGAAAGCAAAAATATTTGTCATTGATGCAGGAAAGGTTATTATGGTCATTAGTCTTCTGCTTTGGGTAATGAGTACCTACGGTCCGGCAAAAAAGATGGAAGGAGTGACCGCCAAATATGAAACGCTTATAGCACAGAAGCCTTTACAGACAGAAGAATTAAGCAAACATCAAAGCACAGAATATCTGGAGAATTCCTATGCGGGAATTGTTGGGAAATGGATAGAACCTGCCATCCGTCCGTTAGGTTTTGATTGGAAAATAGGTATTGCACTTATCACTTCTTTTGCTGCCAGGGAAGTATTTGTAGGAACCATGGCTACCTTATATAGTGTGGGTGATGATGTGGATGAGAATAGTGCTACGCTGCGCCAAAAGATGAATTCTGCTTCCTGGCCTGACGGAAGAAAAGTATATACGCTTGCTGCCGGACTGTCCCTTCTTATTTTTTATGTACTTGCTATGCAGTGTATGAGTACCCTTGCTATAGTAAAAAGAGAAACTCAAAGCTGGAAATGGCCCATCATTATGCTGACGTATATGACTGGCCTGGCGTATGTGATGAGTTTTATAACGTATGAAATCTTTAAGTAGGTATTAGGTTGTAGGTGGTAGGTATTAGCTGTGAGCTATGAGCAAAAAACACTCAACTCCTAACTCCTAACTTCTAACTTTCTTATTTAACTTCTTCAAAATCAATATAATCCCCTTCCTTTTCAGGAGTAGCAGATGTTGATTGAGTGGGGTTTGCGGGAGGGCTTTGACTTTGACCGTTGGAATTCCCTTGTTGCATGTTTTGCATATTTTCCTTCATCTCCCCAAATTGCTTTTTTATTTGTTTGGTAGAACGATAAATGGGAATGATCACATTCACAAAAAGCTTGTAAACCAGGTAGATTAAAAATATCTGTGCTGCAAGTTTCATTAAATTCATACTGCGAAAATAATTATTTTATAGCACATTGCATTTTGACTTCGTGTTTTATCCACCAAAAATTTGTTAATACGTTTAAAATAATAAAAACATAATTTGGTGTGTAATTCATAATTAGCGTATATTTGCACGCGAAAAAGATTAGTGAAAGGGAACGGGAGCGTTCCCTTCTTCTATTAAAACAAGTGAAGTAATCAATGACAAATACGGAAACACCACTGGAGACAATTGAGAAATTTGTATTGCAGCAGATTGAAAATTTGCCGGAGGCTTTTTTAATAGAAGTGAAATCGGCACCGGGAAATATTATCACGGTGTTATTAGATGCAGATGATGGAATTACCATTGACAGATGCATCAAAATTAATAGGGCTCTCTATAAATTTATTGAAGAAAGCGTCTTGTTTCCGGATAATAATTTTTCATTGGAAGTTTCTTCGCCAGGTGTAGACAGGCCATTGCAACTTCACAGGCAATATTTAAAAAATGTTGGCAGAAAAGTAGAGGTTTTATATACAGATGGCAATAAATTGGAGGGGACTTTAACCCAGGTAAATGAAGGTGGTGTCGTAATCGAACAACAAGAAGGAAAAGGAAAAAAAATGATAAAAAAAGAAGTAACAATTTTATTTAATGAGATAAAGCACACAACTGTGCTGATAACTTTTTAAAATAACCGTATGGCAAGTATAAACCTAATAGAATCGTTTCAGGAATTTAAAGATGCTGAAAATATTGACAGGCCTACATTAATGAAGGTAATGGAAGACGTTTTTAAAACGCTTATCCGAAAAAAATATGGTTCTGACGAAAGTTTTGACGTAATTGTCAACGATCAAAAAGGTGATCTGGAGATCTTTCGCCGTCGCACAATTGTTGATGACGATGACTTGTACAACACTCTTACGGAGGTAGAATACAAGGACGCTATTAAAATAGAGCCCGATTACCAGGTAGGAGAAGAATTGTATGAAGAAGTGGATATTCAGAAGGAATTTGGCAGAAGAGCGATTCTTGCCGGCAGACAAACACTTGCCAGTAGAATCAACGATTTGAAAAAGAATATACTCATCAAAAAATATGAAGATCGAATTGGCGAAATTGTAAATGGTGAAGTATACCAGGTTTGGAAAAAAGAGATCCTGATGCTTGACGAAGAAGGGAATGAAATGTTGTTGCCTAAATCAGAGCAAATACCTGCAGATTATTTTAAAAAGGGTGAAACCGTCAGAGCGGTTGTAAAGAAAGTAGAACTGAAGAATAACCAGGCAATGATCATTCTTTCCCGGACAGATCCTTCTTTCCTGGCTAAATTGCTTGAAATAGAGGTTCCGGAAATATTTGATGGCCTGATTGTTATCCGTAAAATTGTCAGAGATCCGGGAGAAAGAGCAAAAGTGGCAGTAGAAAGTTTTGATGATCGTATAGATCCTGTTGGTGCCTGTGTTGGTATGAAAGGAAGTAGAATTCATGGAATTGTACGCGAATTGAAAAACGAAAACATAGACGTTATCAATTGGACAAATAATATTCAATTGCTCATACAACGGTCTCTCACTCCTGCTAAGATTACCAGCATGGATGTAGACATGGAGGCCAAACATGCGAATGTTTATTTAAAGCCCGACCAGGTTTCCCTGGCTATTGGTAGAAGAGGAGTAAATATTAAGTTAGCTTGCGAGCTAACAGGATTGGAAATAGATGTGTTCCGCGATAATGAGGGAGAAGTAGAAGAGTATGATGTGGATCTGGAAGAATTTACAGATGAATTAGAGACGTGGGTGATTGATGAATTAAAAAAGATAGGATGTGATACAGCGAAAAGCGTATTAAATTTGTCCGATGAAGAGTTGGAGCGCAGAACCGATTTGGAAACAGAGACCATCGCCGAGGTAAAAAGGATTTTAAAAGAAGAATTTTCACAAGAATAAGTATAATAACAGTCTTTCTTTCAGAGATAGATATAAAGAATTAGAGAGATCATAAAGATTGTATCAGATATAATTTCAAACATAAAAATTACCTTCATTAAAAAAAGAAGGCAAGGAGAGGTTTTAATGGCAGAAGTAATGACACCACGTTTAATGGCAGCAGCTAAAGAGTTTAACATAGGTACTACAACCTTAACGGACTTTCTTGAGTCCAAAGGATTTGATACCGGTGAGCTTAAACCTACCTCCAAAATTACGGGCGATATGTACCAGGCCTTACAGGTAGAATTTCATCCTGATAAGGTGGCAAAACAAAAAGCGGAACAAATTGATCTTCCTAAAAACGCTCCGACGGATGGAAAAAGACGCAGAGATGAACAGGACTTAAGTTTTACCAAAAAAGAAACCGCAAAAGAAAAAGTAGAAGTAGCACCACCGGTAGAAGTGGTGGAAGCAGTAAAACCGGCAGAGTTAGAAATAGAACATCCTGCAACTGAAGTTGAACCTGTGAAGGAAGAAAAAGCTCCTGAGCCTGCACCGGTTCCTGTAGAGGAACCTAAAGTAGAAGAAAAACCTGTTGTTGAAGAGAAAGAAGTGGAGGTTCCACAGGAAGTAATCGCTGAAGAAAAACAAGAGCAGGCTCCTGTTACTGAATTGGAAACAGAGAAAAAAACGACAAAGAAAGAAGAAGCGCCGATTGCTATAACAAAAGAAACGCCTTCGTCTCCTGAAATTACTAAAATAGATGCACCAGAAGTGGAAGGATTAAAAGTGATCGATAAAATTGATCTAAGCACAATTGACTCTTCTGTGCGTCCGAAAAAAGACACCAGGAAAAAAGAGGAAAAGCCCAAAGTAAAAATTAAAGGGGTAAAGCCTAAAGAGACAGTACCGGAAGAAGTAAAACCACCTGTTACACAAGGACCGGTTGCAGCTCCCGTAAAGGACGTTCCTGCTATTATCACGAATATTAAGGCAGCCAAATTACAAGGGCCAAAAATTATGGGTAAAATTGAATTACCTGTAAGCAACGATACAAGACCAAAACCTTCTGATGAAAGAAGAAAGCGGAAACGTATTGTTGTAGATAAAAGGCCAGCCACAGGCGGACAAACCGGACAAGCCGGACATGCCGGACATACCGGTGGTGGTGGTGGTTTTCAACGTCCGGGTGGAGGTGCTCCGGCACGCCCAGGTGCACCAGCTGGCAGATTTAATAGAAATGCACCAGCACCTAAGCGGGAAGAAAAAGAGATCGATCAAAAAGAGATTCAGGATAAAATCAGGGAAACACAGGCGAAACTTGCAGGTTCCGGTGGAAGAGGCAAGAGCAAAACAGCTAAATACAGGAAGCAAAGAAGGGAAGAAGCTGCTGATCACGTTTCTGATGAAGTAACAGATAATAAGTTGATGGTAACAGAATTCATTTCTGTAAGTGAGTTTGCCAGTTTGATGGATGTGAGTTTTGCAGATGTGATCAGCAAATGTATGAGTCTGGGAATTATGGTATCTATTAACCAAAGACTTGAAGCAGATGTGATCGAATTAGTTGCGGGAGAATTTAATTTTGAAGTAGAATTTATTGGAATTGATGATGAGTCTGATCTTGTGAACGAAGATGATGAGGATAGCGAAGAGGATCTTATTGCAAGACCACCAATTGTAACCATTATGGGTCACGTGGATCATGGTAAAACATCTTTACTTGATTATATCCGGCATGCAAATGTAATCGGTGGCGAAGCTGGTGGTATCACACAGCATATTGGTGCCTATGAAGTAAAAGTAAAGAATGGCAGGTCCATTACTTTCCTTGATACTCCGGGTCACGAAGCGTTTACGGCCATGAGAGCAAGGGGAGCAAAAATTACAGATATTGCTGTAATTGTAATTGCCGCTGATGATGCCGTGATGCCGCAAACAAAAGAGGCTATTTCTCACGCCCAGGCTGCAGGAGTACCTATGGTGTTTGCGTTGAATAAAATGGATAAAGAATCCGCAAATCCTGAAAAAATTAAGGAGCAATTAGCCGGAATGAATATCCTGGTTGAAGATTGGGGCGGAAAGTTCCAAAGTCAGGGAATTAGTGCCAAGCAAGGATCGAATGTGGATGAACTTTTAGATAAAGTATTACTGGAATCAGATCTGTTGAATTTACGGGCAAATCCAACCAGGCCGGCCAACGGTTCTGTTATTGAGGCTTCTCTTGATAAAGGGAAGGGATTTGTTGCGACAATTTTAGTGCAAAACGGAACACTAAAGCAGGGTGACCTGATTGTTTCCGGCCAGCATTACGGTCGGGTAAAGGCAATGTTCAACGAACGTAATGTTCGGGTTGAATCGGCTCCGCCTTCTACACCTGTATTAATTTTAGGATTAAACGGTGCACCTCAGGCAGGTGAAACATTTAAGGTATTCCACGATGAGTCGGAAGCTAAAAGTACAGCAAACAGAAGAGCCCAAATTTTGCGTGAGCAGGGTATCCGGGCCAAGAAACATATTACACTGGATGAAATAGGAAGAAGACTTGCATTGGGTAACTTTAAAGAACTGAACCTGATCATCCGTGGTGACGTGGATGGTTCCGTAGAGGCATTAAGTGATTCATTGCAGAAATTAAGCACAGAAGAAATCGCTATAAGTGTTGTTCATAAAGGAGTAGGACAAATTACTGAGACAGACGTAATGTTAGCAACTGCTTCGGATGCAGTTATCATCGGATTTAACGTTAGACCTGCATTACAAGCTTCCAGGTTGGCAGACAACGAAGGAGTGGAGATCAAAACATACACGATTATTTACGATGCGATTGATGAAGTAAAGAGCGCAATGGAAGGTATGCTTGAACCGAAGATCCAGGAGAAAGTACTTGGTATTGCGGAAATTAAAGAAACATACAAATTTGATAAAGCGACAGTTGCAGGATGTTTTGTGGTAGAAGGAAAAATTGCCCGGAACAACCGTATTCGCCTTGTAAGAGATGGTATCATTATACATACCGGCGAACTGGCAAGTTTAAAACGTTACAAAGACGACGTAAAGGAAGTTCAGAACAATATGGAATGTGGTATGAGCATTAAGAACTACAGCGATCTGAAGCCGAATGATATGATTGAAGCTTTTGAAGAAATTGAGGTGAAAAGAACTCTTTAATAATTCAAAGCGATAGAATTTCCGGAAAGACTTTTTGAAAGAAAAACTTTCCTTTACAACAACCGGTATCTTCAAAAATTGAGGAACCGGTTGTTTTGAAATGGAGCGTTCCTTAAAATATTATAAGATAAGCGATCCTTATTTCATGGTTTTATCAGGAAACGTCCATTTCTTTAACAAAAGCTTTCTAACTTTTAACGAACCAAAAAAGCAACGTCCATTTACAAAACGTATTTTTGGAATCTATTTTTTAAGATCACCCGATTTTTATTACAACTATGCACATAAAAAAGAGTTTATTCGTCCTATGCCTGATGGCAGCATCTGTTTCTGTTTTTGCCCAGGGCAAAAAAGTAGTAGCAGATAAAATTATCGCATCTATTGGCGATAAAATAATTCTTAAAAGTGATATAGATAATACAATCTTTGATATGGAGCGCCAAAACCAGGAAGTTCCACACAATGCAGATTGTCTTTTATTAGAACAGGCACTTGGGCTTAAAGCTCTGGTAGTTCAGGCAGAGCGTGATTCCATACCAGTTAATGATGCCCAGGTTGAAGGTGATCTCGACAATCGGGTTCGTTATTTCATAAACATGTATGGATCCAAAGAAGTTTTGGAGCAAATTGCAGGGAAATCACTTTTCCAGTTTAAAGAAGACTTCAGGCCTGCTATTGCAGAGCAGGATCTTGCCAAAAGTATCCGGAGTAAAATCGTAGAAAACGTACGTATTACTCCAAAAGAAGTGCAAGAGTACTATGATTCTATTCCAAAAGATAAACTACTTTTTTACGAATCAGAAATGGAAATTGGAGAAATTGTTATGTATCCGAAACCAGGTCGCGATTTGGAAACATACGCTATGGATCAGTTAAAAGAATATAAAAAAGAAGTAGAAGATGGCACAAAACGTTTTGAAGTTTTGGCATCACTTTATACAGATGATCCGGGAAGTAAACAAACCGGTGGTTTGTATGAAATAAACAGGAACGAAAAACAATGGGATCCGATTTTTCTCGCGAAAGCTTTTACATTAAAAGACGGCCAGGTGTCCAGTGTTTTTAAAGGAAAACATGGTTATCATATTATCCAGATGGTTAGCCGTCGTGGTGATGATGCTACTATCCGCCATATTCTTAAAATACCACAGGTTAGCTCTATTGAAATTAACCAGGCAGTAGCTAAACTGGATTCTGTCCGTAATTTGTTGGTAGAAGGAAAGATCCAGTTTGGAGAAGCAGTATCTAGATATAGCGAAGATGATAATAGCAAATTTACCGGTGGCCGTGTTACAGCGCCTGACGGGGGAACTGTGGTTACAATTAACGAGTTGGATAAAGATTTAGTGCTTATGCTGAAAGATCTTAAAATCGGCGAATATTCCAAAGCTGCTGAATTTACAGATATGCAAGGAAAAAAAGGCGTTCGTATTGTCAATATCGTTTCCAAAACAGAACCTCACCGCGAAAATATGCGTGAAGATTATGACAAGATCGCTCAACGTGCCCTGGAAGCAAAGAAAGGGGAGAAGCTTGAGGATTGGTTCCAAAAAAGTATTCCTACATTTTACATAAAGATTTCCCCGGAATACAAAAAATGTCCGGAAATGGAGAAATGGAATCCGGTGGTCATAGCTACAGCGGGGAATTAGGGTTTTAGGTATCAGGTTTTAGGTATCAGGTTTTAGGTATCGGGTTTTAGGTTTCAGGTATTAGGTATTAGGTATCAGATATCAGCAATCAGCTAAGAGCTAAGAAGCTGTGAGCCAATAACACTGAACTTCGAACTCCGAACTCTGAACTCCGAACTTTTCTAAGTAACTTTGCCAGGACTAAAATCAACGAAAATGAATACTGAAAAATTACAGGAGATTTTTGATGATAAGATTGACCATGAAATCAGGATAGAGCCAAAAGACTGGATGCCGGATGCCTACCGGAAAACACTTACCAGGCAAATCAGCCAACATGCACACAGTGAAATTGTCGGAATGCTTCCAGAAGCAAACTGGATCACGCGCGCCCCGACCTTACGTAGAAAAGCAACACTTATCGCCAAAGTTCAGGACGAAGCGGGGCATGGATTATACCTATATTGCGCGGCAGAAACATTAAATATTTCCCGAGAGGAATTGATCGATCAGTTATTGAGCGGTAAAGCAAAATACTCCTCTATCTTTAATTATCCAACGATCAGTTGGGCTGATATGGGTACTATTGGCTGGTTAGTAGATGGCGCAGCCATCATGAACCAGGTGCCTCTTTGTCGTGCTTCTTACGGCCCCTATGCACGGGCTATGGTACGTATTTGTAAAGAAGAAAGTTTTCATCAGCGTCAGGGGTATGAGATACTGCTGACTTTATGCCGGGGCAGCAAAGAACAGAAAGCCATGGCACAGGACGCATTGAACAGGTGGTGGTGGCCAAGTCTTATGATGTTTGGACCGAATGACGATGCTTCTCCTCATACAGCTCAAAGTATGAAGTGGAAAATTAAGCGTTTTACAAATGATGAACTCCGTCAAAAATTTGTAGATATCTGTAAAGAACAAGCCGATATATTAGGCATTAAGATTCCCGATCCGGATTTAAAATGGAATGAAGAAAGAGGTCATTATGATTTTGGGGAAATTGATTGGAACGAATTCTGGAATGTGGTGAAAGGAAACGGACCTTGTAATAAAGAACGCCTTAATGCAAGACAAAAAGCACACGAGGAAGGAACCTGGGTACGTGAAGCTGCCGCAGCCTATGCCGCAAAGCAAAAAGAAAAATGTTTAGTGGAAGAGGAGGTTTAAACATGCATTTCACTAATCATATTATGCGGTAGTTTTTGAAATTATATTCAAAAAGTTTTCAAAAATTGTTTTGTAGATTTTTAAAATTCAAAAATTGGTGGCCAAGATGCGCATTTTATAAACCTTTTAAATTCTTGTAATTGGTGCTCCAAATTCGTTTTTGTTGCTTTCTCTTATTTGTGTAATCACTGCCTAAAATTCGTGTTTATTGTCTTCGCTTAAATAAAATAATCATACTATGAATATAGCATCCAAAAAACTTTATTACGGTGATATTCCTGACAGTCAGGCCGGTGGACAGGGAGAAAAATCTAAATCGGAACATGATACCGAAAAGGAACCTCTTTGGGAAGTTTTTATCCGTAGTAAACAGGGGCTGGATCATAAACATGCCGGTAGTTTACATGCTGCTGATGCTAAAATGGCTATTGAAAATGCAAGAGACGTTTACACACGGCGCATGGAAGGTGTAAGTATTTGGGTAGTCGAATCCAAAAATATTCATTCTACGAATCCGGATGAAGCGGGAATGTTATTTGATCCAGCCAATGATAAAATTTACAGGCATCCAACTTTTTATCATTTGCCTGATGAGTTAAAACACATGTAATACACGTATCCGGAAACTATCCTCAGAATCGATTATTTATATTAAAATGAATACACAAACTATTGACCATACAGCAAATCACCTGGTAGATTATACTCTGCACCTGGCAGATAATTCCCTGATTATGGGTCACAGGTTGAGTGAATGGACGGGACATGGTCCATCTTTGGAACAGGATATTGCGATTACAAATATTGCTTTGGATCTGATCGGGCAGGCACGTAATTTTTATCAATATGCAGCAACATTGTCCGAAAATAAAGGTGGATTGCCTGTTACAGAAGACACCCTTGCTTATTTGCGTGATGGTCATGAATTTAAAAATTTATTAATCACAGAATTGCCGAATGGCCATTGGGGAAAATCAATTCTTAAGATATATTTTTTCAGTACCTGGCAATATTTTGTTTATCAAAAATTGATTTATTCTTCTGATAAACAACTAGCTGCTATTGCCGAAAAATCCTTGAAAGAAGTCACTTACCATGTGCGTTGGAGTAGTGAATGGGTTATGCGATTAGGAGACGGAACCAAAGAAAGCCATGAAAAAATTCAGGAAGCTTTGGACGATCTGTGGCCTTATACCGGGGAAATGTTTGAAGCCGTAGAATGGGAGAAAAGTAGTAATGTTGGCGTGGATGTTCAAAGTCTTAAAGAAGATTGGGTAAAAAAAGTTTCCAGAATTATTGAAAAAGCAACACTTCGATTACCGGATGGAAATGCCTGGATGCAGACTGGCGGTAAGAAGGGAATTCATACCGAGCATTTGGGATATATTTTGACGGAGCTGCAGTTCTTACAAAGAGCATATCCGGGATGTGAGTGGTAGTTCTTCGGTGGTTGAATGGCTGCATGGTTGAATTGTTGGATTGTTGAATTGCTGGATTGTTAAAGGGAACAGAAGTCAAAGGTTCTATTATTCCCTGTTTAAATAGTGGAGGAAATGTAAATGGAAACAATATCTAAAAACATACAGGAACAAAAAATCTGGAAAATGCTGGAGGAAGTTTATGATCCTGAAATTCCTGTTCTCTCTGTCATTGATTTAGGTATCATACGGAAAGTGAATGCAGATTCCGATCCCATAGAAATCACCATTACACCTACATATAGCGGCTGTCCCGCCATGGATGTTATCTCCATGAATATTCGCCTGGCAATGGTTCAAAACGGATTTGATAAAGTAAAAATCAGCCAACAGCTTTCTCCGGCCTGGACGACCGATTGGATGACGGAAACCGGGAAACAAAAACTAAATTCTTGCGGCATAGCACCACCTGTTTCCAAAACATTCGATAAGGAGTACCTTGAAAATATCTTCGTTCCATGTCCGCTTTGTCATTCCAAAAACACCAGGCTTATCAGTGAGTTTGGCTCTACCTCCTGCAAGGCATTGTACCAATGCAATGACTGCCGGGAACCGTTCGATTATTTTAAATGTCATTAGGGAGCTTTGAGCAATCAGCTATGAGCTAGTCATGTACTGTTGGGTTAGACCGGTTTATTTTACATATAGGTACTGCATTAAACTCTTATAACCATTCCAAAATATTTTTAATGTCATGGAGTAATTGTATCTTTAAATTAAAAGAAATTTTATGACAATAGTTATAAAAAAAAGCGATTCATTGACCGAAATTAAAGCCAAACTTGAAAAGGCTGAAAAGAAAGCAGATGAATTAAAGAAAAAGGAGATCATAGATCTATGTGTTGTATTGAAAGGTGGATTTCATGTTGATCCTGTTACATTAATACGAAAAATGCGTGATGAAGAATGGAGTTAACCTATTATTAGATAGCAATATTTTTATTTATTGGCTAACAGCGAATATTCATGCTGCTGAAATTCTAGCAGAGAATGACATTCATTTTTCTATCATTACTGAAATTGAAATAAAAGGACATCTTACTTTTACAACAAAGAACCAGAAATTAAGTTTTCAAAAAGTACTAAACCGTTTTGAAAAAATCGGTTTGACTGAAGAAATTAAAGATTTCGCGATAGGTTATAAAATTCTTTACAACCTTAAGACTCCTGACGCAATTATTGCTGCTACTGCAAAATCCCTAAAACTACCTCTAGTTACCGGAGATAAGAAACTTTTGAAAGTAGAAGATATTATCACTGTTCATTTTAATCCAGAAATATAACGTTTATGACTTCCATTCAATTCGAAATAAAGGACTCCATTGCTTACATCCATTTAAACCGTCCGGAGAAATTCAATGCCTTCAACCGGGAAATGGCGCTTTTCCTACAAGAGAAGCTGGACGCATGCGAAAGAAATATATCCATTCGATGTGTTGTCATCACCGGAAATGGAAAAGCATTTAGTGCGGGGCAGGATTTGGCAGAAGTTGTTGATCCGGAAGGGCCGGGAATGATAAAGATCTTAGCGGAACATTATAACCCGATTGTATCCAGGATTCGAAAATTAAATAAACCAGTCATAGCTGCTGTGAACGGTGTAGCTGCCGGAGCAGGGGCGAACATTGCCCTTTGCTGTGACATCGTTTTAGCAGGAAAATCCGCTTCTTTTATTCAGGCCTTTAGTAAAATAGGTCTGATACCCGACAGTGGTGGTACTTATTTTTTGCCCAGGCTGATTGGTTTCCAAAAGGCTTCAGCTATCATGATGCTGGGCGACAGGATCAGTGCAGAGGAAGCAGAAAAAATGGGCATGATCTACCGGGTTTTACCGGACGAAACATTCATGGAAGAAGTGAATCAGATTGCCCAAACACTGGCAGAAATGCCTACAAAAGGATTGGCGTTTACCAAACAAGCTTTGAATCTATCGATGGAACAGGGTTTTGAACAACAACTAAATACAGAGGATTCCCTGCAACAAAAAGCAGCTGCCACCAACGATTTTAAAGAAGGCGTAGATGCATTTATGGGAAAGAGAAAACCGGAATTCAGAGGAGATTAGTTTAACCACAAAGTTCCCCAATAACACAAAGGAAGAAGTTTGAGGAAGGAAGACGTTTTGGGAAATTTCGATATTAGAGAAGAAGAAACCTCAAGCCTTTGAGCATCTGATTTTGAGCATTAAAATCTCCTTAAGTATCCCTTTTTTTCAACCATAAAGCATTTAAAAACACGAAGAAAGACGAAAAGCGAAGTTTTCCGCTAGGTGTGCTTGGAGCATTAGTGGTATGCTCTGTTTTCTTATTGAACTACGAAGGCAAAAAGAACACGAAGGAAGGCATGTTAGAAAGTGAAATCTATGTTCAACAGATAATATTAATTTTAATCAATCAATTTCTTCCCCGTTCTGAAGCAAGTCCCTTTAAAAACCGCCACCACATGATCCCGTTGATTGAAGATGGTAATATGGTATAACCCTGTGGATTTCCCATTATGGATTTCCTTTGCCTCTGCGATGAGTGTATCACCTACATGTACGGGCTTGAGAAAATTAATAGACGTATCCAGGGCGACTGATAAATTATTCCGGTTATTACAGGCGAAAGCAAATGTGCTGTCTGCGAGGGAAAAAGTAACACCTCCATGGACAATGCCCAGGCCATTGATCATTTCTTCCCGTACTTCCATACTGGTTTTACTATATCCTTCCTTAATATCGAGGATTTTTATTCCCAACCATTTACTAAAAAGGTCATTTTCCATCATGTGGAAAACAACCTTTTGTGCTTCTTTATTCATATTGAGGTGTTAGGTATAAGGTGTTAGGTTTTAGGTAGTAAGCTGGCAGTAAATACTTTACCTAATGCCTAAAACCTACAACCCAAAACCTATTTCATTATAAAATACCCTACTGCGATCCAAACAAGTCCTTTAATTAGAAAGAACAGAAATCCCCACAAACCAATACGTTTGATCCAGGTAACTAACGACTTTTTATCTTTTTCAGCAGTAATCATAATCTTATTATTTTAATTAGCTATTACTTCATACGTTTTAAAATCACTCTTCATCGGTGCTTCTTTACCTTCGGCTTTTGCTTTTGCAAGATCAGCAAAACCACGCTTATGCCCTTCTATAAATGTAGGTGATTTTGTCCAGCCTTTAAAAGACTCTTCACTTTCCCAATGACTTACAATCAGATAGGCATCCCCTTCTTTTGATGGGCGAAGAACCTGCATATCTACAAAACCAGGCATAGTGTCTATCTGTTTTGCACGGCTGCCAAATAACTCTTCGAAGCGCTCTTTATATTCGAGCTTGCAATCTATGTAATTTACGGCCACAAAGTTCTTTTTATTCATTTGCTTTGTCATATTTAGGTCACAATTTTAATCCTGTTTACATAAAAGAAGTTTATCAATTCGGGAAAAATGATTTCTTCAATTGTTAAACGTGTGAAAAGAGTAAGGAAAAAGAATTGGAAAGAAGTGGAAATAAAGATGTTTGACTTCTTAAAATAGTACATTTAAAAGAAAAATAATGATCTATCAATATAAAAATTTCATACCCGTTGTTCATGAATCAAGTTTTGTTCATCCGTTAGCCGCTGTCACCGGAAATGTAGTGATCGGTAAAAATGTGTACATAGGACCGGGTGCCGCCATCCGGGGAGATTTTGGAAAGATCATCATTGAAGATGGGTGTAACGTACAGGAAAATTGTACGATCCACATGTTTCCGGGCGTAACTGTTTTATTAAAAGAGAATGCGCATATAGGCCACGGCGCGATTATTCACGGCGCAGAGATTGGCCGGAATTGTTTAATCGGCATGAATGCCGTAATAATGGATGATGTGGTTCTGGGTGATGAATGTATCGTAGGAGCGATGAGTTTTGTAAAAGCAAAAGAAATCATTCCCGCAAGGAGTTTATTGGTGGGAAATCCTGCAAAGATCATCCGTACTGTTACGGATGAAATGATCAAATGGAAATCGGAAGGAACGAAAGTGTATCAGCAACTAGCACATGATATGCAAACGGATTGGAAGGAATGTGAACCTTTGAGAGAGATAACAGTTTTAGAAATACCTGTCGAATCTCCGGGCTACAAAACGTTTAAGAAAAGCAGTTGATAAAATAATTCATCGGATGATGACTCATATAAAACAGTAGAATCCTGTTTTATTTAAATATTATTTTACCTCAGCCTTTTCATTCCAATAATAACTTTCCGGATAAATTCATTCCCTAAAAATAACGGTGCCCACCCTTACAATGTTACTCTTAAGGGTGGGTACAGTCCTATTAAAATTCGCTAATTTTTTCGGGTTGCTACTTTTACACTATTTGCAGTTATGAGCATACCTTCTAATTTAGTTATTACTTTAGTATAATGGTCAAGTGCTTTCTGTGCTTCCGGAAGTGTTGGATTTTTCATTAGTTGGGATAAATATTTAAATTGGCTTAAATCCAATCCTTGTTTAGAAACATATTTGTCTATTTCCTTTAAAGCCTCTTTAGAATTCTCATATTTCCCCATATTAATATCATTGCTTATCGTTTCTCTAAAAGAGGGAGATTTAGAATAATTATCAGAAACGTTTTTGTATTTCCTGCTTGTTGAATATAAAGAAGGCTTGTAGTTTGGATCAAGTTTTTTTAGAGAAAGCTGTATATTATTTAAAACAAGTTGCATGTCTTCCACTATTTTAGCCATATCATTTGCATTAATTCCAACGGCAGTATTAATGTAATTAAAGTCTTTCAGGCTATCAGATTCAGACCATGCAATGCCGATTACCCGCTTGAAATCTCCTGCATGCATTTGGTTTGGAGGTACTGCCATTGCCATTCCATCTCCGTTGCCAGAAGGTAATATATAGTCTTCCTTATGAACCTTTCCAAATACTTTCACAGGAACTTGTCCCATAAAGGCAATTTTTTCATACTCTAATGCCTGGTCTGGGTTTGGCATACCGCCAATCACACCCGGATTCCGGGAAACAATCATAAATTTTTCGGCGCCAGAAAATGTTTTTGAGACTACTCCTGCTTTTACACCCACTACATCTCCAAAGGTCATTGTTTCTTTTTTATCGAACTTTGGCAGCCACTCCGCATAATCTGCTCCTCCCGATTCATAGGCCACCCCGGGATTTCCCTGATTATAGGCAATGTAGGCCGCGAATTGTACCGCACTAATGGCCATGTCAATTCCACTCCATGCCACATCATCACAATCCCCGAAAACTCCTACTCCAGCAATGCAGGCAACGAGATTAATGACAAACTTTACAATATTTTGGACTAAAGTTAAGGTCGCATTCAAGGCTCCGAAGGCATAATTATTATTAATATTCTGTAATGCGGTAGGTGCTGCAGGAAGCGGCTGGTTTGGGTCCTGGCTGGCTGTTGAGTTACTGTCCTGTCCATTGGCATTATTTACCAGATCAATAAATGCGCTCCTGTTTGGTTCAGCAATGGATGTAAATCCTTCTATGCGTCCCCTCGCATTTCCATTCCCATCCCAAAACGTAATGAAATTTTCGTTCCTGTTGGGTGTAGCCCCTTGTATTTTAATGGAGACTCCGTTTCTGCTTCCCTGCACAATCAAAGGATAATTATTTATATTGCTTTCATCCGGTGGAAGTGTAGCTGAAATGATTACTTGTCCGTTTAATTTTGAAGTTCCACCAACATTTAAATTTTTTCCAAGTCCCAAACCACCATTAATGACCAAGGCGCCTGTGCTACTGCTTGTGGAGTTATAAGAAGAATTATCTAACAATACATGTTCTTTAAAAACGGCATCTTTATTTACCTGCAATGTTCCGGTTAATATTGTTGGGCTGGCATTATTTACATTTAAATTACTGTTTAAATTAGTGACTCCATCAACTCTCAAAGAACCTGTCAATACAGTTGGACTTGCATTATTTACATTTAAATTACTATTTAAATCTGTGATTCCATCTACATTTAAAGTGCTTTTCAAATCTGTTGCCTGGTTTACTGTCAGCGTACCGGTAAGTAAAGTCGGGCTTTGGCGTTCAACAGTAAAAGGCCCATTATTAATCGTTGAGCCACTTATTTTATTTAAGTTAACATTAGAATCTACATTTAAATCCGCACCAATGTTTAAGCTTCTTTTCATGCTAATATTGCCATCTGCTTTTATTCGCATGCGTTCCAAGTCATTGGTTACAAGGACAAGATCAACATAATCAGTGGTTCCTAATTTATCACGTTTTTTTAAATCAGGATCATCAGGATTCGAAGTGAGATTTCCAAAAAGCGACCAGTTTTGAGAAGGAACCCCCGCTATGCTTCTTGTAATTCCTTCATTTTTCATTAAACTTTTGTCTGTTAATTGCGAGGCTGTAAGTGCGTGAAACGCATATGGAACCGCTAAAAGTTTGCTATTACTGATGGTTGCAAAATCGGTTCGACCTTTATCTTTAATAGCCACCTGCATCCAAATATTTTCTGTACTCCATGGAACACTTGCAAATTGGCCGTTATCTGTTTTGCCGTTTCCAATAACTAAGGTAAATAGCCCCAATTGGTTGGTGGTCGGCTGATGAATTTCACTATAATAAGTAACAGGTGATTTTTGATCCCCAAGCAAACTTATTTTCAATGTAATTTTTTGGTTTGGTAAAATATTACCCTGAAGATCCCTTGCTACAGCCTGGTATTGCATGCCCAACGGTACATCCTGAGCCTGCATACCGCAAAAGAGTAAGAGAAGGATCGGTAAAAGAATAGTTGTTAATTTCATGACATATATTTTAAAAAGTTGAATATCTAATGTGTTTTAATAATCTTATAGTTAGATGAAAGGGTCCTATTTGAATTACTGACCTGAAGTAGATAAATACCTTGGGGATAGGAATGCAAATTCAATTGAACGAGTCCTGCGCGGGGTGGGCATTGTTTTTTAAGGATCTCTTTTCCGTAGTTATCAAAAAGCCTGACAAAAAGATTTTCATTTGTTCCTACCCCTAAATCAATATTCAAAAGGTTTGTTACCGGATTTGGGTAAATATGTATTCCGATATCGAGGGAATTTAACTCCTTTGCAGGGGTTGATTTTTTAATTTGCAATAGAGGCTGATGAAAGCCCTGGGTATACACCCGTTCAGCTGAAGTAATAGTTTCTGTTGCCAATTCTCCCATTGTCCATTCCAGTTGCATTGTATTTCCCTGAGCTATTCCACCTGCAGAAGCTACTATGTAGGGCGAACTTTGTTGTGAGCTTGCAGAAATACATGAAACAATGAATAAGAGGATCAGGCAGATTTTAATTTGCATGACTTTCTAATTTAAATAATGAATAATTTAAAATACCAGGAGGTACTAGAGGTAGGCTTTAAACTCTGTTTTCGAGGGGAAAAAATTAGTAAGCAGGTTGGAATGATTCTATTCAGAATTTAAGATTCTATTTAAAAAAATAGAGGGCTTTATTTTTAGCGATCTTATTTCAGAATAGTTATTCGATTTGAATGAAATATTGGAACTGTTGACTTTGAAAGCTGTAAATCTAATTATTAAATTTCGTAATTAACATTTTATTAGGATTTATTTTTTCTTTCAGTACAAAAAATAAGGAGATATACCGGGGATTTGGAGGTCATGTATACCATATTGTAAACATGGTCCTGAAGGTACATTCTTGAGTTCTCACCATATTCAAAAGCTGTCTGCATTATAGGTAGTACTAGCGGATCTGCAAATATTTTCGCAAAATCACTGAAAAAGATGTATGCATATAAATGGAGGCTTTTAAACAGAATTTGTGAAGATATCAAAGGGGAAATATGCTAAGAAAAATACAAAGGCTATTTCACTTCAGCCTGCTCATTCCAATAATAACTATCCGGATAATTCCTTTCTCCAAAAATAGCTGTACCGATGCGGATAATGGTAGCACCCTCTTCAATAGCTATTTCCAGGTCGTGGCTCATACCCATGGAAAGTTCGCTCAGGTCTACATTTGGAATTTGCAATTGTATGGCCTCCTGCTGAATACTTTTTAATAATTGAAAACATTTTCTCACTTTTTTCTCCTCTGCACTAAAGAGGCCGATGGTCATGAGTCCTTTGATTTTGATTGTATCAAATTCTGATACTTTTGTTATCAGGTTGATCGCTTCCTGCGGAGCCACACCAAACTTGCTTTCTTCAAAAGAAGTGTTCACCTGAATATACACATTCATAGTTTTCTTCTCAAATTGCAGACGCTGATGCAGCTTTTCTGCCAGGTCCAACCTGTCCAAAGATTGGATGCAATCCACACCGTATTTTAAAATTTCTTTGATTTTATTGCTTTGTAAATGCCCGATAAAATGCGTTTCATGTGGCGTATCTTTTAATCC
>JBBSUB010000039.1:0-23486 GCA_038235345.1 Chitinophagales bacterium | reverse complement strand
ATGGGAATAATTATCGGCTTTATCCTTTCTTCCGCCTTCTCCGCCATACTTGTTTATGCGCAGGAATTAATGCCCGGTAAAGTAGGAATGGTTTCGGGGTTATTCTTCGGTTTTGCTTTTGGCATGGGCGGTCTTGGCTCGGCCTTATTAGGAATGTTGGCAGATAAGACAAGCATCTCGTATGTATTTCATATTTGTGCATTTCTTCCACTTATCGGCATGATAACGTATTTTCTGCCGAATTTAAAAAGAAAGAAAATAAAGCCTTCATTGAATTAGTCACAGGCGGCTGCCCCAATGGTTGGTGTCACCAACCATTTCTTTAAAGCACGAAACCAGTTTCTTTAAAGAACGAAAACCCGTCTCATTTATCAATTCTTTTTCTTAAAAAAGAATACAAAAACTTAACGCATAAAAGGCTTATTGGCCGGTTGACCGTTGTACAGTAATTGCAGACATCACATGAACACGAGGGAAGAATGCAAAAATCAAAAAAACAAGAAAGGAAGTTTGGGCTGAAGCCCTGGGAACGAAACTCTGGCATCTCCGGTTAAAACCTGAGGCTATTCAATAAACCAAACGTCCCCATGATTGGTGTTGCACTTCGCAACGAAACCACATCCCGTTTATAAATTCTACTTCTAAAATAAAAAAAAATACCTCACTAAAGAGGTATTTTTTATAGTAGAAAACCCAGGGGAAATTATTTATTTTCCGTTCTGTTCAAATCTTTTGATTGATCGAGTTTCTGATCCTTTTCACTTAAACTTCCTGTAGTTTTTTCTTTATTGAGACTTCCAATTTCAGAAGTATTGTAGGACGACGTAGAGCGATTTATTTTTAATTGATTGGAAACATCTTTTACTCCTGTCACTCTATCTGCGCAATCTTCTGCCCGGCGTTTTGTTTGTCTGTTATCAACAGTTCCTGAAAGAGTCACATCTCCATCACTTACCGAAACATCTATATCAGATGCATCTATAAAAGTATCATGGTACAGTTTTTCCTGTATGTCCTCTTTTATTTTCTCATTGGAACGTGTATATCCTTTGGGACCTTTTCCTGCATGAGGGCCATACTTTTCGTCCATATCCCGCCTGCGTCCGGCCTCTTCATCCCCAAACCAGGAAGAAACTTCATCCGATGTTTTGTCCCACCAATCACGATCAGAATCCCAATCTGCTGCACCTCTTTCATTTCCATACCGGGAATTTCTGTCGCGGTTACCTTCATTACTTCTGTAATAATTTCTATTATTTCCATAAGTCCTTCCATGAATGTTTGAATTTCCGACCCGTGGGCCTCTTTCATAATTTCCTGTATTGTTTGACAGTACATCGTCCGATCTTCTTTCATTACGATTATCGCCGCGTGCTTCCTGCCCTCTTCTATCCTCATAACGCGAACTTTCGTTCTTATCATCATCAGATCCTCCACCGAAGTATCCTCCATAATTACCGGTTCCATAATAGCGTGCACCCTGATTATGATCTTCGTGTCCATAATTTGCACTACCCTGGGAAGTATCGCCTAAGCCAAAATTTTCGTCATGAGATCCCCCTCCATTATTCCAACTTCCCTGGTGCATAGATGTATTGCCTCTGCTATCTCTTTCCCAATTTCTATTACCTTCATTATTTCTGTAATCATTATAATTCCGATCATCATCCCATCGGTTCCTGTTGTTTTTATTTCTATTTGACATAATATATGATTTTTATAGGTGATTAAATACTTATAAGAAATGAAAAAAGCATGCCTATAAGAAATCAGTATACATTCTTTTTACTTTTGTAGAAGTAATTTCATAATTATCTTCTTTGTAGGGTATAATCCACAAGTCGGAAAGCGCAGTGCGTAATATAGTTTGTAATTTTCCGTATTAAGTATCAGGTTGAATTCGTAATTCCCAATTCGTAAATCGTAATTCTCTATTCGTAATTCCTAATTTTTAATTGCCTCCAAATCCTTATAAAATCCCGGATACGATTTATTTATCGCTTCAGCTCCTTCAATTACAGTAACACCCTCTGCGGTTAATGCCGCCACAGCACAAGCCATTGCAATCCGGTGATCGTGGTGTGAAAAAACACTGGTTCCAAAAATAGAATTCCCTCCTTTGATGGTCATGACATCTCCTTCATACTCAATGTCGGCACCCATTTTTCGAAACTCCTCCCGAAGGGTTACAGCACGATTACTTTCTTTATGCGTTAACCTGTGAACACCCTGAATGGTTGTTGTTCCCTGGCAATTAACAGCAAGAGCAACTAATGGAGGAAACAAATCAGGGCAATGAGTCGCATCAAAAGTAAATCCTTTGAGTTCGCCATGTGTGATGGTGATCTCATCATTATTTACCTGCACATCAGCACCACAATTGTATAATGCTTCCATGATAGCCTTATCACCCTGAGATGAATTCAAATCAGTCCCACACAGCGTAACTGATCCTCCAATAGCTCCTGCCACAAGCAAAAAGGCTGCGTTGCTCCAATCTCCTTCTACCTTATATTTTATGCTGCCCGTAATGGGTTTATTCCGCGGAGAGATTGTAAAAATCCCGTAATTCTGATGTGTTACATTAAAACCAAAATGGGCTAAAACGGACAAGGTTAAATCAATGTAAGGTTTACTTTGAAGATTCCGTACCCGGATATTCACAGGCTTCTTGCAGGATTTAGCAAAGGCGAATAAAAGCCCCGTTAAAAACTGGGAGCTCAATGAACCGTCCACGGTGATTTCCTTTGGTTGCAAAGGTCCTTTAATCGTGAGGGGAAGTTTCCCTTGATTGGAAGTAATTTCAACCCCTAAAGGCGGCAGGTGTTCATCAAAGAAATTCATCGGCCTTGTAAGAATGCTTCCTTCACCAATAAATGTGATGTTGAAATTAAAAAGAGCCGCGATGGGCGCGAACATCCGCATAGATAAACCACTTTCTCCGCAATGAACATTCAGGTTCTTATCCGCAAAAAATGATGTAAAAATATCCTCAGAGGACGTGATAATTAATTCCTCCCCGGCTTTCTTTACTGTGGCACCCAATTGAGTAATAATATTCAGAGCTGCCTGTTCATCATTACTATCTCCATAACCACTTAGTATAGTAGATCCCGGAGTAAGAAGCGCCGCGGCACAGGCTCTCTGCATGCTACTTTTGGAAGCAGGAACCTTTACTTTACCTGATACTTTTGCAGGACTAACGGATACAATCACTTAATTATTTATTTTAGTTCTCTTTTGGAAAACGTGATTAAAAATTCAGAATAACATTTAAAAAAATAGCGCTCTAAAAAATGAACTAAAGTTCATTGAAGATGCTTTTTAACTCATTTAAAAGTATTTTTTTCACATTGCCGGAACCTATGTTATTCAGCACGACAAAATCCATATTGTTACCTGATTTCTTCTTGTCGCGCAGCAAAATATCCCAGGTTCTTTCTTTATCAAAATCAATGGAAACCGGGAGGCCGTATTTTTCAAATAGTTTGATAATGCGCTCCGTTTCCTCCGGCGAAAATCCGTTTACCTTTTCAGAAATTCTGCAAGCTGCCACCATTCCAATACTGATGGCATACCCATGTAATAGTCCATGGATATTTTCAATCGCGTGCCCGATCGTATGACCGAAATTCAATAATTTCCGGGCACCGGTTTCCTTTTCGTCTCCTGAAACAATACTGTGTTTGATGTCCACATTTTTCTCTACCAGGTTGCCCGTAGCTTCCAGGTCATTCATGAAATCATGCAGGGATCTTTCTTCCAAAAAGTGAAACATATCCAGGTCGTGAATACAGGCATGTTTAATAATTTCCGCAAAACCACTTCGCCATTCTTCTTCAGGCAATGTTTTTAAGAAATTAAAATCATACAATAAGAATTCCGGTTGGTTAATAGTGCCGACAAGATTTTTATAAATACCCACATCCACGCCATTTTTTCCACCAATTGATGCATCCACCATGGCAAGGATCGTTGTAGGCGCGAAAGCAAACTTTATTCCGCGCATGTATATGGATGCCACATAACCGGAAAGATCTGTGACCACTCCTCCCCCGACGCCCACTACCATGGAATGTCTGTCTGCACCAAGTTCGATCATCTGATCAATAACATTATCCGCAGCCTGCTGGGTCTTATTTTTTTCACCGGCGGGAATGACGATCGTTTTGCAACCATCAAACTTTTCTTTATGCAGAGAAAAAATATGCTCATCTGTCACAAAAAAGGTTCTTTCCAAGTCAGGCATTTCCTTAATAATAGAGAATTCAGTCTTGTAAAAACAGTTTACAGTTTTAGTTGAAAAGGCGTACTTCTTTGATTTTATTTCTGTACTAATCATTCATTATTTTATTTTGATGATTGATGCTTTCCATGTGTACAGCGTCAAAATATTTGGTAATGAAATCTTTACTTAAACCGAATTTCTCTCCTTTATCAAATGCCTTTTCAAGAATCTCATTCCAACGGTGTGTTTGCAATATAGTAATGTTATTTTCCTTTTTATAGGCACCTATTTTATCAGCAATTTTCATTCTTTGGCCGATCAACTGAAGAAGTTCATCATCAACCTGGTTTATTTGTGCCCTCAAAACTGCAAGCGCATTCAGGAATTCTTCTGCTTCTGAATTTTCAACACGCCATTTCAGTTCATCAAACATTTTAACCAATACATCCGGAGTTATTTGCTGTTTTGCATCGCTCCATGCATTGTCCGGATCTAAATGGGTTTCTATCATCAAACCACCAAAATCAAGATCAATACTTTTTTGAGAAACGGATTGTAAACCAGTTCTGTTTCCGCAAATATGGGAAGGATCACAAATCATCAGCATTTCAGGAAATCTTCGCATCATTTCGATTGGTAAGTGCCACATCGGAGCGTTCCTGTATTCTGTATTTCCATAGCTGGAAAACCCACGGTGAATCATACCAATATTTTGCATGCCTACTTTTTGCAGGCGCTCAATACCGCCGCTCCAAAGTTCCAGATCAGGATTAAGCGGATTTTTGATCAGTACGGGAATATCCACTCCACGAAGTGCATCACAAATTTCCTGAACACTAAATGGATTAACAGTGGTTCTTGCACCTATCCATAAAATATCCACGTCAAATTGCAATGCATTCTCTACATGCTTTGCAGTGGCTACTTCTATAGCAATTGGCAAACCGGTGGCTTGTTTTGCCTGCGCCATCCAGGGTAAACCCTTTACGCCGATCCCTTCAAACATCCCTGGCTTTGTACGTGGCTTCCAAATGCCGGCACGAAGTACATCCACTTTTCCCGAATTAGCCAGGGCCACGGCCGTATTCATGACCTGTTCAGGAGATTCAGCACTACATGGACCGCTTATCACCAGTGGACGCTTGTTCCAAATTTCCATAATTGATTCTTTCATCGTTTTTGTTTCTGTTTGCATGGTCAATAATTTTCCGATTTGATTTTTGAATGTTGAATAGTTATTTTAAAATTCTTTTTATTTTATTAGCGTTTTCTATTAGCTCTGTCAGATAAGAATAGTTTTCCTTTTCCAGGCAACTTTTAAATTTCCGTAATTGCGAGATATGCTCATTAAGTACATCCAGCACGTTCTCCCTATTCTGTTTAAAAATAGGAACCCACATGGAAGCATTACTTTTTGCCAGGCGCACGGTGCTCTCAAAACCACCACTGGCCATTTCAAAGATTGCGTCTTCCTCTTTTTCTTTTTCTAAAACTGTATTTGCAAGCGCGAAAGAGGATATGTGCGAAATGTGGCTTATATAAGCTGCATGCACATCGTGTGCCCCGGCCTTCATATGCACTACATTCATTCCTAAGGATTCAAAAATCTTTTCCGCAGTTTCAAATGCATCTTTGTCACTTTTTTCCCCATCACAAATCACTGCAGCGTTACCCCTGAAAGCTCCTTTTACAGCGGCTGTGGGACCACTAAATTCAGTTCCCCACATTGGATGAGCAGCTACAAATCGCCCTCTTTTCGGGCTTTTGTCTGCAGCATCACTAATCACTCCTTTTGTAGACCCGAGATCGATCACAATCTGCTGATCTACTTTTTCTAATATTTCTTCGATCATTTTTCCTGCTATATCTACCGGGATGGCAATAAAAATAATCTTCGATTTACTGATCGCTTCTTCCAGCGGAAACACCTCGTCAACTAATTTTAATTCCAACGCCTTTTGCGCATGAATTGGATTACTCTCCACTCCAAAAATCTTTTCTGCAATGCCTAATTCTTTTAAAGCAATTGCCAGCGATCCACCAATTAAACCTGTCCCAATTATTGAAATATTCATCCCTTGTGGTGATTATTGATTGTTAATAATTTCTTCCGCAGCTCCCGTCTTGATCCGGCTCTGCGTTATTCTTAAAATAGCTTCCCGAAACACTTGTTCCTTCGCACATAAACTCACGCGTATATAATTATTTCCGGCGTCACCAAAAATACCGCCCGGAGTAATAAACACATTTGCATTTTCCAACACCTCATCACTCAATGCAAAGCCATTTTCAAACTCAGCAGGCACAGATGCCCATACAAATAATCCAGCCTGATTTTTACTAAAAGTACATTCAAGCAAATCCAGCAATTCAAAGACTTTTTTCCTTCTCAGATCGTAAACAGAATTTAAATGTTTATACCATTTTTCATCAAGCTGCAAGGCTTTTGCCGCTGCAAGTTGCGCAGGCAGGAACATACCGCTATCCATATTTGATTTAAAACGGAGCACTTCATTAATTCTTTCAGCCGCCCCACTTAAAAAACCGATTCTCCAGCCCGCCATATTATGACTTTTACTTAAAGAGTTTAATTCGATCACAACATCTTTGGCACCTTCAAAAGAAAGAAGGCTCATTGGTTTATTTTTCCCTAAAAAATCGGGCATAATAAAACTATATGGATTATCATGGCAAATAAGTATCTGGTTTCTTTTTGCAAAAGAGATCAGTTCTTTAAACATTTCTGCTGAAGGTAATTTCCCGGAAGGCATTTGCGGATAATTCACAAACATCAACTTAACAGTAGTCAGGTCCATTTTTTCAAGTTCTTCAAAATCGGGAAACCAATTGGTCTCTTCATTCAACGTGTATGCATACACGTCTGCACCTGAAATAAGCGCTGCGCTCCTATATGTCGGATAACCAGGATTCGGAATCAATACACCATCTCCTTTATTAATGTAGGTCATACAAATATGCATGATCCCTTCTTTACTTCCCATTAATGGAAGTATTTCTGTTGCAGGATTTAAGAATACATTATACCACTTTTGATACCATTCCGCCACTGCTTCCCTTAACACAGGACTTCCTTTATAACTCTGGTAAGCGTGCTTCCCCGGTCGGGCAGATTCCATCGCAAGGGTCGTAATCACATCCGGATGCGGAGGCAGATCAGGACTTCCGATTCCTAAATTAATGACGTTTCTGCCTGCCTGGTTCATTTCATCGATCTGCCGGAGTTTTTGGGAAAAATAATATTCATTGATCCCATTTAAACGATCTGATACTCCAGCTAATTTTTTCACAGGAAGGGTTAATTCAGTTTCCATTCGATTTTACTTTTTTTAGTTTTTTCCGTTTTTATACACACCATACACTTTTACATCCGCCGTGAATGGTTTTATTTCATCCAATAATTTTTTGAGTTGTACTACATGCGTAAATTCACAATCCGCGTGGAAGCTATATTTCCAATCACTACCCGGAATGGGCATGGATTGAAGTTTGCTGAGATTAATATCGCAGTCTGAGATCTTTAAAAGCACTTTTGCCAGGCTGCCTTTTGAGTGATCCGTTTCAAAAATGATAGATGCTTTATCCGCGCCTTCCACGCCGCAATGCATATCCGCGTTTTGCAACACCCAAAAGCGGGTGTAATTATTTTGTTGGGTATGGATGTTCGGCGCAATCACATTTAATTGGAAAATATCTGCCGCTAATTCTCCGGCAATAGCAGCAATGTGGCCGCTATTATTATCATGAACATACTTTGCGCTTAACGCGGTATCCTCCGTTTCAATTAATTTCCAACCATATTTTTCAAGATAATCGCTGCATTGCAGTAATGCCATGGGATGAGAATGCACTTCACGGATATCTTCCAGTTTCACACCCGGATTGACCAACAGATTCTGATCGATCTGGAGATACACTTCACCAACAATTTTGAGGTTACTTTTTTGAAGCAAATTATAATTAGGAAGAATCGATCCTGCAATGGAATTTTCTATGGCCATCACCGCACCATCACTTTCGATCTTGTTTTGAGCTGTACGTACTACTTCTTTAAAAGTTGAGCAACAAACAACTTCCACATTTTCTCCAAAAAACTTGCGGGCGGCAGATTGATGAAAACTTCCTTCAAACCCTTGTATTGATATTTTTTTACCCATGGTACAAACAAAAAATCCCGGCCTTATTTAGCCGGGATTCTTTTTATGTTAATTTTTAAAATCGTTCAATTGTTAACAAAGGGATCCCGGTCTATTACTAAAATAGAAGCTAAAATAAAACCAGAAATTTCCTTTTGTGAATGTCATAATATTTTTCAAAAGTAGTACACAATTTTTAAACAACAAACTTTTTTTTTAAACAAAAACTATAAAAAGTAAGAGAATAGTAATTCTTAACCAAAAAAAAACCGTTTCAATGAAGAAACGGTCTCTTTAGATTGCCTGTCAAAATAAATAATTTCAACAATCAATAAAATATGATATTATTGAGCTGGAGTTTCTGTTGCAGCTGGCAAAGAATCCGTTGGCATAACAACCAAAGTATCTTTTTCTGAAACTGGAGCTGGTGTAACTTCTTCAGTTGCCGGAGTAACTTCTTCAGTGGTAGATGCTGAATCATTACATGCTACGAAAAATGCAGATACAGCGAAAATTAAAAATAATTTTTTCATTTTTGTTTGATTTTGTGATTTAAGATTAAAATAATACCCCTTTATACCGCAATTAAAAAAAGGTAACCCGATTTATAAAAATTTATTTATTTACTTTATAAATAGGTTACTTTTCCATCTTTTAAGTATTAATAACAGACGAGTGAAACTATATGATGAAGAAAATGCATTAATCAAGGGTTTGGCAACCCACGATGCGAATGCAATTGAAAAAATTTATCGGGATAACTACTCTTCCATACAGACTTTTATTGTAAAAAATAATGGTTATCCGGATGATGCAAGAGATATCTTTCAGGAAGCAATGATTATACTTTTTGAAAAGTCTAAATCAGAATCGTTTGAACTCACTTGTCAGATAAAGACGTATTTGTATTCTGTATGTAGGAGGTTATGGTTGAAAAAATTGCAAAGAGAGGAGCGGTACAATCCATCTATGGAACTAGTATTGGAAACGGTAGCAGTAGATGATGAAATTGAACTGCATGAGAAGAAAAATAGTGACCTTGGAATAATGGAGGTTGCTCTTTCAAAGATTGGCGAACCTTGTAAGAGTTTATTGGAAGCGTTTTATATTCAAAAGAAAACAATGCCGGAAATTGCTGCTTTATTTGCTTATACGAATGCGGACAATGCTAAAAATCAGAAATACAAATGCTTGATTAGATTAAAAAAAATATTCTTTACTCAATATAAAAACACGAACGGAAATGGATGAAAATATACTTTTTGAAGCGATAGAGAGATACCGGAATGGCGAAATGGGACAGGAAGAAATGGCTTTATTTGAGGAAATGCGGAGAACGAATCCTGAAATAGACCAGGTAGCCGCGGAAAATTCTTTTTTATTAAGTGAGCTGGACAGGATAAGTGAAGTGAAAAAATTTAAGCACCTGTTAAATCAGGTAGAAAATAAATTGGAGAATGAAGGCGTCATTACAGAAAAGAATAAAAAAACAGGTGCAAAAATTATTTATTTGTGGAACCGTTATCGCAGAACGATTTCTGTAGCAGCAGCTATTGCTGTTCTGGTTTCCATTTCCACCGCCTCTTTCTTTTCTGCCGTTTCAGAAAATAAAAAAGTTGCCAATCTTACACCCCTGGTAAATAATAAATTAAGTCAGTTTGAAAGAAAACTGAACCAGATGGAACATAAATTAAATGATGCCGCAGCAGGACCTGTAAAACCACAATTTGAAGCAAACTTCATGGCAACAGGTTTTTTACTGGATGGAAAAGGCTTCATTATTACAAACGCCCACGTGGTAAACAATGCTAAAAATCTTATCGTAGAAAACAGAAAAGGCATTCAATACTCCGCAAAATCAATTTACAATAATCCACTGAACGATCTTGCAATATTAGAGATAATAGATACTAGTTTTAAAAAGATCAGTGGCTTGCCTTATACCTTCCCCAAAAATACATTTGACCTTGCTGAACCAATTTACACACTTGGATATCCACGGGAAGAAATCGTTTACGGGCAGGGATATTTAAGCGCCCAATCAGGCTATTTCGGTGATACGTCCTCTTACCAGATCAGTATTTCTGCCAATCCGGGGAATAGTGGTGGTCCGGTCATCACCCGCAATGGAGAAATTATAGGTATCATCAGCAGTAAAGAAACCAAATCCGACGGGGTAGTTTTTGCTGTAAAATCTGAAAGTATTTACGCTGCCATTGAAGCAGTGAAAAAAGGACGCGACATCACCATTAAATTACCTACAACCAATTCCTTAAAAGGCCTTGACCGCGTACAGCAAATTAAAAAGATTGATGACTATATTTTTAAGGTAAAGGGGAATTAGTTTATAGTTTGTAGTTTATAGTTTGTAGTTCGGGGCAGGATCTTAAAGCGTTTGACTAACATCTCAAAGCTCATTGCTCAAGGCTTTTTAAAATTCGTGTAATTCGTGCCTAAAATTCGTGCTTAAAAAAATTAATTGTGCCGAAGGCGTATTCTAAATGAAGTATTCAACGCCGAAGTCGTTCAACCTACTACCTACTACCCACTACCCACTACCCACTACCTATTCCAAAATTATCTTTTCATTAGAATTCTATATTTTAACTTCGCAGCCAAATTACAAAAATTACAAAATGACGACGAACAGAACTTTTACAATGATTAAGCCTGATGCTACTTCTAAAGGAAGCACAGGAGGAATTTTAGCAATGATCAATGAGGCAGGTTTCCGCATTGTATCAATGAAAATGACCCACCTTTCTAAAGAGAAAGCCGGTGAATTTTATGCAGTACACAATGCGCGCCCTTTTTATGGTGAATTAGTTGATTTCATGAGCAGCGGCCCTATTACAGCAGCTATTCTTGAAAAAGATAATGCCGTAGAAGATTTCAGAAAATTGATTGGTGCTACTAATCCTGCAGATGCTGCAGAAGGAACGATCAGAAAAAAATATGCTTCTTCTATCGGTGAAAATGCTGTACACGGAAGTGATAGCGACGAAAATGCACAAATTGAAGGAAATTTCTTTTTCTCTAATTTAGAGAAATTTTAATTCCGCGGGAGAATTATAAATATACTAATAAAAGGGCCGTTTCAAAGAAATTTGAAATTGCCCTTTTTCGTTTGGATATGTTTTTTTCAGTATTCCCTGATGCTTCGTTTATGTATATCTGGTAAAACGTGTTCTTAGAAATTATACAAAAGGCCTAAACGAAAGGCTATTTGATACCCCATCCGGTTTCTGCTGCAACAATCGTATAATTCCGGATATACATTATAAATGGTCCGAACAACTTTAGTATCGGTATTTTTCCTAAGAAGTTATATACGCATCTTCCTGGTTATTATTTATAATTCTATACATTTGATACTATCCAAACAGTTGTTCTGAATTATAATCTCCGGTTGTTGGAGTGAAAATCGGGAGATTTCCTAACCGGCGTTGGAACGTATCCCGAGATACGTTTTCCGTCAAAGAATGCCCTTAATCAAAATTGAAATGTTTAAACCCTATGAAGATTTATAAATTCCAATTCCTGTTGTTTTTCATGATCATTTCTACTATCTCCTGTACCAGTAGGATAGCAGCAGTCAGGTCAAATGAACCATTGAATCATATTTCTGATGATTCATTGCTTACAATAGTACAGCATCAAACCTTCAGATACTTTTGGGAGGGTGCAGAACCCAACAGTGGTATGGCTCCCGAGCGGATCCATATGGATGGCATATATCCGCAAAACGATAAAGATGTAGTAACACTGGGAGGTGGCGGATTTGGCGTTATGGCGATTATCGCGGGGATAGAACGGGGCTTTATTACCCGAAACCAGGCTGTACAGAAATTTAATAGAATTGTAGGTTTCTTGGAGAAAGCAGACCGTTTTCATGGAGTATGGCCACACTGGCTGGATGGAAAAACCGGTAAAGTAAAACCTTTCAGTAAAATGGATGATGGCGGGGATATTGTAGAAACGGCCTTTATGATCCAAGGCTTGTTATGCGTAAGACAGTATTTTAAAGATGGAAACCTGGACGAAAAGAAACTGGCTGCAAAGGCAGATAAATTATGGAAAGAAGTAGATTGGAATTTTTATCGAAACGGCACAAATTCTATTTACTGGCATTGGAGCCCTAATTATGGATGGAAAATGAATTTCCCCATTCATGGATATAATGAATGTTTGATCCTGTATGTATTGGCTGCATCCTCTCCTACTTATGGCGTGCCTAAAGAAGTGTATGACCAGGGTTGGGCTGAAAATGGAAAAATGAAATCTACTTCGGTGTACTTTGGTGATACCTTACAATTGCGCCACCAGGGAGCCCCTTCAGGCGGTCCTTTATTCTGGGCACATTATTCCTTCCTGGGGCTTAACCCTCATGGATTAAAAGATGAATATGCAAACTATTGGAAGGAGAATACCAGCCAGGTGCTAATCAATTATAACTGGTGTGTTGAAAATCCACTTGGTTATAAAGGATATGGGCCTGACAGTTGGGGACTTTCTTCCAGTTATTCAGTGAATGGCTATGCCGGCCACGCCCCTCAGGAAAAAAGAGACCTTGGAGTAATTTCTCCCACAGCAGCCATTTCTTCCATCCCATATACTGCCGAGAAATCTATTGCAGCTATGCGGCATTGGTATACTGACATGATGGATAAACTTTGGGGAGCCTATGGATTTTATGATGCTTTCAGTGAAACAGATGATTGGTATCCGAAAAAATATCTGGCGATAGACCAGGGACCTCAGGTGGTTATGATTGAAAATTACCGTACAGGCCTGTTATGGGATCTTTTTATGAGCAGCCCTGAAATTCAGGAAGGCCTTAAAAAGTTAAATTTCCAAAGCCCCTATCTGAAATAAAAAGGATAATCCCACTAGTAAGACCTCTTTCTTTCCTAATGAGGTAATTACTTTGGAATGGAGGGACCTTATTTATTATTTATCATTAGAGTTAACTTAATCACAGACAAGTATTTAGAAAAATTGCTTTCTTTCCGGGAAAATCTAATCTGCAAAATGGAGCAGGCTCCATAGACCCAAAATCTTAAGGAGGAGGCAATCCATTCTAATCTTTCATTCTTTATCTAAAATGATTCTCAAAAATCCGGTACTTTTATTTTACCCAAACCTTGAGTCTAAATTTTCCATCCCATGGATCTCCCGCCATCAAATTTTGTCCGATAATCAATGCATAACGGCCAGGCTTTTTAACGCTGTAACTCAACTCACGGCCAAAAGGCCCGTCAAAAGTTTGGTCAGGTTTGGCGATCTGTGTAAAGCGGATATTCGCTGCTTTATCGTCCGGCATTAACTGACCAAATATGGAATCTCCTGAAAGCACACTCACCGGAATAGTGACGTGTTGGTTGGCATGCATTTCCAGGTTTAATTGCAGCGTATCTTTTCCCGGAGATAATTCTGGTATATCCGGATGGGTGGAGATGGCTTTTCCCGACGTATCCTTTCCTGGTTCGTTCAGAGAAACTGTTGTGTCATTTGTTTTTTGTTCCGATGAATGAGTACCACTTTCACAAGCAGCAAATAATACCATCATTCCAATAAAATAAAGTAAAATATTTTTCAAATAAATACTATTACAAAAAATGCTCCTTTCCGTAAAAACCTACAAATGGAATCACCTAATGAAGAAAATTAAGAAGAAAAAAGGAAGAATATAAGTAATTTTATTCATCAGAAACGAAAACAGCACATTCAATTTCTTGAATACGTAAATTAAATATTTTGGAATTATCTCTGCAAATATTATTAGGAATAACGGCATTGATATGTTTCCTGGGAGGCTTAAACCTCTTGATGAAAGGGGCACATTATTTTTTACCCAAAGAAATTTTACCTCAACGTATTTTAGATAATCTTGTTCGATTTTTAAGTGGCATTTATTTTAGCATGTCCTTTCTTTTGGCTTGGGGTGTTTTCCATATTCATGAGATAAATGATGTGGTTTATTTCCTGGGACTTCCCATTGTTTTTTCAGGCTTAGGAAGATTGTATTCAAGAATAAAGGTAGGATCCGCCGGAAAGTATTTTGACTTTATTATGGTGTTTGAAATTCTTTTAGGATTAAGCGTGATACTTCTCCAATATTTCCGATAATTGCTGCTCATTACTTAAGAAATCGAAAAACAACATCTCCTTTTTGAAAGAAGAATATCTCCTGAAAAAAAACTAAGAATTTTCTCTTTATGGCATTTTCATCTTTGTGGTTAAAAAAGAAAAGGTTAACCACGAAGAACCAAAGAACACCGGGTTCCGTCAAATTGTATGACAAAATAAGATCCGGCTTTTCTAAACCATTTTTAAAATAAGGCAAATAAGGTTGGGGAAACTTTGCTCCTCTTTTCTTCTATACAACTAATTTTTTTAAACACGAATTTTAGGCACGAATTGCACGAATTAAAAACAGTGTTTCAAAAGTTTTTTTTAGCGAAACATCGGCGCGCCTATAGAGGGACTACTAAAGTCAAATGCAGTTTAATAGAAATTGTAATCGATTCAAAATACAACTATCTACAAAACACCACTTTTTTTAAAACTAAGTTTATGCTACAAACCTTAGTAGAGATATATTGCAATACCACAATCCTATCTTATTTCCTAATTTTTCGGATACAAGAGCACAATTCTTTTACTTTAAAATTATTATTATCAGATTTAAAATATGAAATTTTATCACATATTCATTTTAATTCTCCCCCCGAAAAAAGGTCAAAATCTTTATTGCTTAAAAATATCAAATGATAACTTATGTAATTACCACCAAGGAATTTTCAGATAAAATGAACGTCATTACCTCTGTAAACAAAAAGCACGTCACCGGAAAATGACGTGCCTTATGTTTAAAAAATTATTTCTGTCTTTAGGGTCTATTTATTTTTCAAAGGTTCAACCTTGTATCCTTGCTTTCTAAGAAGTTCAATTAATCCATCCTTTCCCGGTAAATGCCCCGCTCCTACTGCTACCAGAACACTCTGTTTTTTCATGATCGAATTTAATTGCGTTACCCAATCACGATTCCTGTTGCCAAGCAAAATTTCACTAAACTCATCCCCGCCGAATTCACTTTTCGTCATCATACTCTCCAATGAATCCATGTTTTGATTTTTGTACACCTGGAGCATTTCATCGAATTCTTTTTTATATTTCGGGAAGCTGTCAATATTCTTAAGCAATTCCTTTGCCTGCCAATCATAAGGTATGCTATCAAACACAGATGCCTGGAGCTTCATAGTTTCAAGTCCATTGATTGATTTCTTTTCTTCTTTTGCTATTTTAATAATTTCCTGTTCCACACCCGATGGCGAAGCACAATCCATCATTCTTGGGTAAAGTAATGCGACTAAAAAATACGGCTTTGCTTTTTGAAAAAGCATCATGGGCATTTTAAGTGTATCGGAAAAATAAGATTCCAATCTTTTATATTCTTCGGGTGTATACAGATCTTTCAGGGTCTTTCCGTCTTTCATATTCATATACATCATGCCACTAAGCATCACCGTAGGGTCATCCATATCCATTTCCATGTAAATGGTATCCACCGTTTTGATAACGTTTTTTAAAGCATCACTGAAATGAATATCCTCTTTACATAAAAGATGAAATGTTCCAAAAAGGAAACTGGGCTTCTTTAGATCTTTTCCACTCACTTTCCATAAGAGGGTGTTGTTATCCGGGTTCTTTACCCAATTCTTTTGCCCCTGCGCTTTACAACTGACGAACATAAGCAGGACGCTTAAACTAATTAAATATGTTTTCATTTTTTTGAGATGTTTATTTTTTGAAAAAGGTATCAGGTATCAGGTTTCAGGTATCAGGTTTCAGGTTTCAGGTTTCAGGTATCAGGTTTCAGGTATCAGGTTTCAGGTTTCAGGTTTCAGGTTTCAGGTATCAGGTATAGACAGAAATCAGGTTGAATTTTAAACTAAAATCACAAACTCCAAACTCCAAACTACAAACCAACCCCTACCAAACACCGATGATTTTCTTTGTGCGGGTGAAACGAATAACATTCAAGGCATCACCTACTAATCCACCGAAACCAATCCTCCATACATAGGTTGGTTTAAATGTAGGCTGAAATCCTGCAACCATTTCAATCCGGAATAATTTAAAAATATTTTCAAGCCCTACAAATACTTCAGCATATTTCTCATCGGGACCAATATAAAGCCCGTTCACGCCTTCGACTAATCTCCAATTCCATTTTTTTAATAATGGAATTTTATTGGTCAATAACCCATTCGCATGATGCTCCAGGTGCAATTCTGAGTAAAAAGGCGCGGTATTACTAAATCGGTAATGTGGAATATTTTCAAAGGATTTTACATACTCGGCAGCTATTGTTGAAATATTATTGTAAAAGTGTTTATAATCCTGTGCGAAAGCTGATTTATTATTTAAAAAACCTCCAATGGACGCATTGTATTTTATAGTTCCTGCTAGTTTTAAATTGATATCACTCTTCACGTTAAAATCCCATTTATCGTAATCTACATCACTTCCTAAAATATTTTTAAACCCTTTTGTATAATCCAGGGTGAAGCGGGGGAATTTTGATCCTATAGCAATTTTGGATTGCGGAAATTGAATGTATCGTTGCCCTGGAGTAATGCTGTAGGAAATATGCATTGCTACCGATTGGTGTCTTGTAAATTGTTGTGATAGAATCTCTACCGGGTAATTTGGCGTGAAACGGGTTAACCATTTTTTATTCAAGATAAAATCCGTTGTATTATTAATTGGTATCCGGTCTTCGAAGCCGGCTTCGAACAGCAAACGGGCACTACTCTCCCACTGCTTACTGTAGCCAAGTTTAGCAAAATAATTTTCATAAATTTTCATTTCATTTCTGCCATACAATAGAGTACCAAGGGAATTTCCTAATCCATCTATATCACTCTCCTTAAAAAACTGGCTGACTCTTTTGCCACCGGCAACAAAGAATGATCTTCGTTTCCGCTTTTTGTTCATATCAAATTCATCATTGCTGTTGAATGTAAAACCTGCCCAGGGATTAATATGTCGATTATTAAATCCATAGCGTACATCAGCAATAAAACTTACCCGCGTATCCAGTCGCTTAAGATTCTTTGAGATTACCATTGAAGGATGTAAAACCACTCCTTCTACTGTGTTGTATTGAAGTGTCTTTACAAGAGGTTCAAATTTAATTTTATATTCATTTACGCTGTCATAATGTGTTCTGCTCACACCCGACCATAACAATTCTCCGATTTTAAGAGGTCCCTGGTTTCTTCTTAATGAATCCCAATTTCTCGCAGGATTTTCCTGGCGGACTTTGAGCACACTATCTTTAAAATGATAGTCTTTGATTTCTTCCGGCTCCAAAGGAACAGGCCTAAGCGTATCCCAATATTCTCTTGTTTTTTTATTTGCCGCGCTATCATATTTAATGACTACGCGATTAAAAAACTTTTTATCAAATTCCGGTTCAAGATTGTAATCGGAATAAATATTGACAAAATCCCCATCCGCTTTAAGCTTAAACTGATCAAAACTAAAATGCACCACCTGGTTCTTTACCCGCCATATATCTCCTTCTACCGGAACATATATCTGGGATATCTTCAAAGAATCCAATATTTCCATTTGGGATTTTCTTGTTAGCAAGAGGTCGCAACTAAATATTCTCCAATCGCCCTCAGTGATATTAATAATTCCTGAAAAAAGAGGTTCGTATTCCCGACGGGGAGTTACCCGGATGGAATTAACCATCGTTTGTCCTTCAAAAAAAGTCCCTAAGAATTTATAGTTGTAAAAATTAAGTGCTCCATCAGCAATCGGAGAAATGAAGCCGCGCGGATTTAACTGGCTGGCAAAAACGCTCACATTATTTTTATAAAAACTAATGAAAACAGGAAAATCAAATCCTAACCCATTACTTCCGCTAACCCGGCTGGATAGCACTTCCAGTTTCAATTTATTTGGTTCTTGTGCATAAACCTTCGTAAGTGATTCTGATAAATAAATGATTCCGCTTCCGGAGCTGTCAAGCCCCATTTCGTCCTTGTCCTTATCCTCAATTTTCTTCCCCATAAACTTATCCGGAAGATCTCTTAATTTAATAAGCCCTTTTATATACACCTGTGCCTCAAATTCCTTCACCTGGTTATCATAATAGGAACGCTTTTTTATCGCCTGGCGGATAATTTCATAAGCAGGATCTTCGCCGGTGTTTTTTATTACAACCTCACTTAAAGTAAGATTTTGGGTCGATAATTTAAAATTTACTGTTACATCCTCTTTTCCTAAAGTAACTTTTTTTTCCACAGTCGCATACCCCACAAATCTACAGTCAAGGATATAATTTCCCGCATCAAGGGCAATACTATATTTCCCCTGGTTGTTCGTCGTAACTCCTCTTGGAGTGCCTTTTATTAAAATGGAAGCAAATGGAAGAATATTCCCTTCTGTATCTGTTACAGTTCCTTCTATCTTTTGAGCTGATAAAGAAAAGGACAGGGCGGAAATAAAAAGAAAAAGAAAGGATGTTTTCATAAGATTTTACGAATAGAAATAACGGTGCCAAATACGCAGAGTTTAAACTCCTTTTTTAAAATAAATTTTTAGAGAGCCCGTTCTTTTGCATAAATATAAGATGCAGTCAGGGAGGCGAAACCAGCCACAATGCCCCCAATCAATCCTGTTGTCAAAACAAGTAAAAAGGGACTGTCGTTTTTCAGGATCAATAATGAAACGCGGTGTGCCAGGATGTGGTCATTATTTACACTAATATAAAAGCTGAGGATACTCCATAATAAAAAAAGACCGATAAATCCGCTTATGAAAGCAGTTAAAGGATTCTGACGAATGAGGGCTGTTACCACAAAAGCAACGAGAGCAATACTCCACCAGGGAAAATAAAGGCAGGCTACGAAGCTTAACAGAATAATGAGAAAGGTTGAAATGACTGTTTTCATTGATAGAAATTAGTAAGTTTATTTAATGTAAATTATTATTCGCGCTTTTCTTTAAATGTAATTTTTCAAAGTTAAGCCGGATTAAAAATCATTTTCCATTTAATCCTTTTATCCGTTTTATCAGCAGGCTTCATCACCCACAATTTATAATATTCTCCCTGCACCCATTGATCTACGAAATCGTCATAATATTTGCTACCGGGATTCCCACTTTGCCCACCCGGATAAATTCCATATGCTTCAATTTCAGATGTTAAGGATACCACCATTCGCCAGCTCGGTCCATGTTGCTCCTTCGTAGCATTAATAACATGTTCCCCACCACCAATAGGTAAATGGAGTCGGCTGAACTCAGGTATCTGGGCTAGGTGTTGCACTCTTGTATCTTTAAATTTGGCCCAGGCAAGTTTCCCTTTGAATTCCATATCGGTCAGGGTTTTACAGGTTTTAATAAAAGCGTTCATTACATCGTCCTGAATTGTTTCCACTTCAGGTGTATTGATATTATCGAAAAATGAAAAGCCCGGATCTTTATTTATAAGATCCAATAAGGTACTCTCATGCGGCCAGGGAAGTTTGTGCCTATATTTTTTCAGTTCATCTTTCCAGACTTCATTTTCAAGGCTATCCCACAATACAACAAATACTGTCGTCCCTTTTGAATCAGGACTATTTTTAAAATCCCAGTCTTTCAAAAGATTCAGATATTTTATTTGCTCTCCATTCAATTTCTCCGCGTCGATATTATTCAATAAAACAGGCACAGCCATTTCGGCAAACACATTGTAATTATCCACCTGTAGCGCCATCATTTCCTGTGGTGTAATGTTTTCCATATCGGATAGACGCTTATTTATTTCCCAACCACGGTAGGGAGGATAGGAACCGCCAAGATAATACGGATACGTTGTGTCTGTTGGTAATTGGTTGGCACTACTCACAAATCCTCTTTCCGGATTTATTTGATGCGGATTTTCTACCTGCGGAATAACACCTTGCCAAAAATAACTACTGTCTTTTCCGGGCATCATAAAATCCCCCTGTCTTCTCCATTTAGCAGGAAAAGCTCCCTGATCCCATATAGCAATGTCTCCATCTTTGGAAGCGAATATTGCATTTTGTCCGGGTGTATGCAGATATTTTACCGCTGCATAATAATCATTATAATTTTTTGCCTTATTCAGCAGCGTAAAGACTTTCAACTCATTGCTCGGATCGTGAGCCTTCCATCTTACCGCATAATTTTTATCATTCGTAGCTCTGCCACCGCTAAATGTTTTATCGTACATCACAGGGCCTATATTCGTATAAGCAACACTGTCTTTATAATCCGGCTGACCTTTCACTTTAATTAATTCTACCCGAAATGTGGTTGTATGCCAGGAACTGTCGAACCAATATTCTGATCTTGAATCATCATTAAATTTCACTTCAAAATAATCGCGTACATCCCGCATAGCATTTGTGAAACCAAAAGCACAATTGTCATTAAATCCAATAATGACCGAGGGCGCTCCCGGAAAAGTAGCACCATACGCATTAAAGGATGGTGTACTGATCTGCATCTCATACCAAAGGGCCGGAAGATTCAATCCAAGATGTGGATCATTGCATAGGATAGGTGCGCCGCTTTTTGTTTTCGTACCTGCAACTGCCCAATTGTTACTCCCATTATTTGGGTCAGGTTTTTCTCTTTCACCGTCAATATTATTGGAATCTTTAAAATTAAAATAAAGGGAATCTGCTTTTGCTGGAATAGAAACCTGAATTCCGGGAGCAGGAAATAAGGTTCCTTTTGGTACGATCGGATCCAATGAATCCATCACTATCGGATAAAGTTTATCAAAATCATACGCTGAGAAAACCGCTTTTGCATTGCTCATTTCAAAGTCGTTTTCGTAACCTGCCAGGTCGAGAGCCATGGCTTTTAGAAAAAGTGCTGTCTTTAAATTTGTCCACTTTTCAGGCTTGTAGCCCAGCAACTTATATTCTATAGGTAAAGAACTTTCTGTAAGCGTTTCAAGATAGGCATTCACTCCTGCTGTGTAACTATCTGCTTGTGCAAGTGATTCCGGATCGCTTTCAATTTCTTTTAAAGCAGCCTCCGCAGCATAGACCATTCCCAACCTTCTTTTATTGCGATCAAAATCGATTATTCCGGGCCTGTCTCCTAATATTTCACTCAGTCTTCCCGCCGCAGCATGCGTTTGAAATTCCATTTGCCATAAACGAAATTTTGCATGTAAAAAACCCTGAACAAAAAAAGCATCTAAATCATTTTCGGCGAAAACATGTGGAACAAGTCTTTCATCAAAATATACTTCTGCCTTTCCTTTAAGCTGAGTAATTGTAAGATCCGCGGAATAATCCATATCCACAGGATCCGCATTTTGCCATAATCCATTTTGCGGACTCAATAATTTACCTAATGGAGCAGGTAGTAAAATAGTGGAATTGAGGATAACAACCAGGGCAGTTGTGATAACCCCGAAAATAAGCAAGGGAATAATTCTCATATAATAATACAGTTTCTAATTGATCGGTGACACAATCATTATCTTATAATACAAATAAAGGTAAGGTTAAATGTAATGAAATTTAAAATACTGACAGAATAAAGTAAAGGGGAGAATGGCTGGTTTATTCTGAATTATTTTACAGGAAGAATAATCATAAATAAAATGGTTACTCTTAATTTTAGTGTTTATTCTTTTGAGCTTAATTTTATTAAACATAGCTGGTATATAGAAATACAATAACCATTAATTTATTATCTCTGAAATAAAAATGTAAGAGCAGTATGAAAAAACAATTCAACACCATTGCAGATTCAGTTTATAACCTGGAACTTGATGAAAAACAAGAATTAAAAATCCTGCTGGAACATAATATTGCGGATTCCGGAATGGAAGAAACTTATTTGAATTATAAGGAAGCTTTAAAGGAAGAAAAGGTAGAAAAATTATACTTTTCTTCCGATATAAATGAATTAAAAAAACTTCTGTGATGGAAGTTTCATTTGGCCATTCCTTTAAAAAAACTTTCGAAAAAAAAATAAAAAACACATCTTCAGAAGTTGAATTTTGGGACAGGTTGGAATATTTACCTCCGACCCCTTTATCAGAAAACTAAAGACGCATAAACTTTCCGGTAAACTCAAAGATCTTTGGAGTTTCTCAATCTTAAAAAATATAAGCGTAATATTTTACTTCACAAATGACAAACCTCAAAAAGCAGTATTTGTAGATAACGGTACTCATGATGAGGTTTATTAATTTTTAATCATAAAGTATCTTTCTATTTTATAAATATCAGCAATCAGAAGACAACCTTTTCAATATTCCTGCGGATTTCTTTTTAAAAGAAGTTGATCCATAAGAAAGCTGATCTTCGATAATTATTTTGATTTCGGGAAGAATTTCAGGGTATTTTTTCGACAACTTTTCCAGTATTCCCAAAGAGGATGATTTAATAGCAGGGAGTTCCTGCAGATCGGAAATAAAGCTAAAACACAGTTCCATGATCTCTCCTTCATGTTTTTCAGGAATGGGAAGATGTAAAAAAATATTCAACGTATTACGCCTGACTCCGCCATGAATATCTGTTCTTTTTAAATTCTCCAGAATTTCTTTTAAATGATTCCCAACAAAATCCGGATTTGCCATAGCCGAATAGTAGAATGGCCAGGAGGCACGCTGTGCTGTTTTAAAGTCACCATGTAACAAAACCGAAAGAAGTTGATCAAAACCGCTCTGATCGTTTCCAATCCACTTTACAATCAGATCGCAATTTTGCCTGTTATGTACTTTAAGTAATTGTGTTTTTAAATTCATGCACTTCGTTTTATTACCTCAATCCTCATTCCTCAATCCTCAATCCTCATTCCTCATGCCTCAATCCTCAATCCTCAATCCTCATTCCTCATTCCTCAATCCTCATTCCTCAATCCTCAATCCTCAATCCTCAATCCTCATTCCTGATTTCCGAATCCCAAATATCAACTTTTACTAGTCAATTCAATCCTAACTGCTCTATCTTTGCAAAAATTTTTTGAAGATGAATGGTAAAACGACGGCTGATAGCAAAATAATTATGACCGAATTAGTGCTGCCGAATGATACGAATACTTTT
>JBBSUB010000038.1:0-23491 GCA_038235345.1 Chitinophagales bacterium | reverse complement strand
GGATACGTATAAGCCCGCCGTAGAATCTTTTGAAACAGAAAAAGCAGTCAGTTTTTACAACGCATCTAACGGTAAATTATCCTTAAGTGAAGCACATAGAAGATTCGGAAAATCATCTTTACAATGGGTGTGGAAAGGTGAAAGTTCCATAGGGACTTCTCATTTTAAAATATTATCCCGGAAGGAGAGCCCTCTGAAATACGGTGAGCATTTCGCGGCTAGCCCAACATTACAAATGTCTATCTACAATGAGAAGGCAGATAATGGGAAAATCACAATCTCTTTTGAAAAGGATGGTTTGAAAAAAGTTTGGTTCGATATTGAATTATCTTTTACAGGATGGCGGCGTATTTGGGTGCCGTTTTATGATATGCAAGGTGATGTACCTAAAAAAGGAGCGCAGGTTGATTACGACTATTTTAAAATTTCAACATCAATAGCAAGCGGCAAATTATTTTTTGATGATATTACCTTCTCCCAGTTCCAGGATAACAGGTATCCCTACCCGGATGAAATTGTACCTTTTATTAAAGCAGGTATAAACCTGGGAGATGATCACTGGATGCCTTTAATCAATAATTATGATCGTATTAAGAATTTTAAGGCAAAACCAGTGTCAGACAACGATCTGGAGGATTTAAAAAAAATTGAACAACTCATTACACAGGATTTGGCAAGTGACAAAGAAAAGAAATTCTCAATGAGTGGATTGCGTGAGATGTATCAAAGCTTAAAAATAAAAGATAACGGGAATACTATCATTGGGCCTCCGCTAATTTTTATTGAAGAGGTAGATTATTTCGATGAAAACCAGCAAGGGCCTAAGGTGTTTAATGACTTACGTAAGTTTGGTGAAATCTTAAAAAAAATGGCCAATTCCTATGGCCTGGCCGACCCTTCCGAAAAGAAGGAAATTGAAACAATGTTTTTAGCAAGTACACGCTATTTCTTAGATCAGGGTTTTCAAGCAGGTTCAAATGGAGGTACCCGGCATCATATAGGTTACAGCACCAGGGCAATGACGGAAGCATTTTTCACGATGCGTCAATTGCTAGCGGACAATGGTTTGTTAACGGAAATAGGTAAGAGTTTACATTGGTTGTTCAATTTAGGTTTGGTACTGGATGATGAAAAGAATTTTCATGTAAATATCGACTACCTGAATACACAGGCCTACTACCATTTAATGCTCATCTTTTTATTTAATAAAACAGATATGCAGGCAGAAATCCTACGGGCATATTCTAAATACCTATCCATTATCCTTGCACAACAAAACGAAGATTGGGGCTTTAAGGTTGATGGTACCGCATGGCATCATGGGGGGCATTACCCCGCTTACGCTTTAGGTGCCTTTAGTGAAGTACCCAGACTGGTCAAGATGTTATCAGGCACCCGGTTCCGTATTTCTCCGGAGGGGCATAAGAACTTTGAAAATGCTTTTTTGGCAGCCAGATCGTATAGTCAGTTATATGACTGGGGTTTTGGTAATGCAGGACGCCATCCCCTGAGTGGTGGTAGTATCATCTCGTTGAAACAACCATTTTTAGACATGGCATATTCCGGAAATTCTGAAGGAACTTCTAAAATAGATACAGTTGTTGCTGCGGCCTACTTAAGACTTTGGGGAAATGAAGATGCGCATAATACTTCTGTTTTTACAAAGGTGAACGGAATACAGAAGGAAGATTTATCCGGATATTATCCGTTCCCTTTTGCGGCCACCGCAGTGCACAGACGGGATGATTGGGCGGCCATCATAAAAGGATACAGCAAGTATGTTTGGGCATCAGAAATTTACGTAGATGCAAATAGATATGGAAGATACCCTGCTAATGGTACAGTTCAGTTATTAAATAGTAAGGGTGAAACAGGAAGTGGATTCCGCCAGGAAGGTTGGGATTGGAACCGTTATCCGGGCGCTACTATTATTGATTTGCCTTTAAAAGAGTTAGAAGCTAAAATGCCGTTGATTATGTTCCGTTCTAACGAAACCTTTGCGGGAACTACAACCCTGAATGGTAATGGTATTTTTGGAATGATTTTAAACGAAAGTAAGGGCTCTAACGCCGATGGTCCGGCAACTAAAGTAGGATATCCGGGAAAGCTTTATGCTAAAAAATCTGTGTTTTCTTATGGTGATAAGTTGATTTGTATTGGTACAGATATTTCCAGTATTGATGAAATCAATCCTACCCAAACCAATATTTTTCAATCCTATTTAACAGATACCAAAGCGCCTATTTATACATCTTCAGAAACCATTGACAAATTTCCTTATAAAATGGAGTTGAAACAAGATTCAAATCGAGGATGTTGGTTGATAGATCCTTACGGAAACGGGTATCATATACTTTCCAACAATACAGTTCAAATAAAAAAAGAAAAACAACATTCTTACAATAATGCCTATTCTGTCAATTCTGGTTCGGGGGGCAAAAAAGCAAAAGGAACAGAGGAAACAGAAGGGGATTATGCTACTGCATGGATAGACCATGGAAAGGCACCTAAAAACGCTTTTTATCAATATGTCATTTATCCGTTTCTTAACCAGGAAAATCAAAAGGATTTTGGAGACAAAATAAAAAATGATAAATCGTTTACCATTGCCAGAGCAGATAGTATCGCACATATTGTAATTGATAATGAAACCAATACTACCGGATATGTAGTATTTGAAGCTAACCGGAATTTGGGAAACGGTGTTTTAAAACAAGTTTCGGCACCGGCATTGGTTATGGTCAACTACAAAAGTGCCGATGAGTTAGTCATCAGTGCAGTGCAGCCGGATTTAAATTTCCCTGAAAATGAAAAAGGAAAATTAAAAAGCTTTAGTAACCCGGTGGAACTTAAATTAACCTTGACAGGAAAATGGATGGCTGTAACTGAAAATTTTATTACTAAAACGATCTCTTCCGGCGACAAGACCATCATCACTTTACAATGCATTAATGGTTTGCCGGAAAATTTTATCCTAAAAAAAATGTAAAATCCGTGCAGTTGAATATTTTAAAATAAATGTAATAAAAAACCAGGTAGAACTATGAACAAAAACTATTTTTATAAATGTATCCTGCTTAGTACCCTTATTTTCTGCATGTCATGCGGGTCTGCAAAAAAGGTATCCGTAAATACCGGAAAAGGAAACGATCAAAGCAATACCGAAGCTTATTTTAAAAGCAATACACCTCCAACAACAATAGTACCTTTTGAAACGGAAGAAGAATATTCAAGCCGGATGCACTGGTGGAAAGATGCTAAATATGGCATGTTTATTCATTTTGGTTTGTATTCCATTTTGGGTGGTGAGTATAATGGGAAGGTCACGCCAAAAATTGCCGAGTGGATCCAAAATACCCTGAAGATTCCTTTGGTAGAGTATAAGAAGCTAATGGAAAAATTCAATCCGAAACAATTTAATGCTGATGAATGGGTGTCCGTTGCTAAGGCAGCAGGGATGAAGTATATTATTATTACTGCAAAGCACCACGATGGATTTGCGTTATTTGATTCAAAAGTTTCTGATTATGATGTAATGAATACGCCATTTGGAAGAGATATCATTAAAGAAATGAAAGAAGCATGTCATAAGCAAGGTTTAAAGTTTGGGTTGTATTATTCGCATGTGATTGATTGGGAAAATCCGAATGCATACATAGGCGATAAGGAATTAAGGGAGCGAATGAATACGGTTGATTTTGATCCTGCCAAAATGGACCGTTCTGTTTATTTGAAAGAAAAATCTTTCCCGCAATTGAAAGAACTTTTGACAAACTATGGCACCATCGATATCATTTGGTTTGATATGGGAAAAGGATTGAATGATGACGAGATCCGTCAATTTGTAAAGATTTCAAGAGAACTACAACCCAATATCATTATCAGCTCCAGGATAGGTGACGAGATTGCGCCAAAAGATATAAATAAGGATATGCTTTTTGATTTTTACACCCCTAATGATAATTACTTTACAGGAGACCAATTGGCGATACCCTGGGAAATGGCCGGGACAACAAACAGCTCCTGGGGTTATAGAAAAAGTGATCATGAATGGCGCACTCCGAAAATGATCCTGAGCTCATTAATTGCTTCTGCAAGTAGAGGTGGTAACTATTTATTAAATGTAGGGCCAATGGCCACAGGGGAAATACCCCATGAGGCAGTTGAGAATCTAAGAATAGCCGGAGATTGGCTGAAAAAATATGGTGAATCAGTATATGATACCAAACCATCACCATTTCCCTGGAATTACAATTGGGGCTATGTTACTCAAAAACCAAATAAATTATACCTGAATATTTCCGATTGGCCTACAGATAATCAAATCGATTTGAATGGCTTAATTACGAAGATCAATGGTGCTCATGTGTTAGGAAATTCTAAAGCAGTAAAATATACGCAAGAAGGAAGATTTTTAAAAATTGATCTATCCGGTGTAGAAAAAAACGAATTAATCACAACGCTTGTTGTAGAATATAATGATTCCGGTTTAAGGATTGACCCCACTATTTCACAGGGGCCGGATAATACCGTTCGTTTGGATAGAATTACCAGTACCTATAATAAAGATGAATTACTCTCTTCCTGGAAATTTACTATTCATACACCAGGGAAATATATGATCGATATTATTTCAAATGAAAAAGGAGGCCATTCCAAGCCAACATGGACAGGATCGGGACAAAAAGGTAGTGTGCAGGTGGAAGGAAAAATAATTCCGGTTGTACTAAAAAGAGACCAGGAAAAAGTGAACCCCTCATTGTTTTTTTATAAAGAAATAGTTAGTCATGTAGGTGAAATAAACTTTCCAAAAGCAGGAACTTATACACTACAACTGAAAAATATTAATGTTGATGCAGATAAATGGACTGATGGATTTGGATTGAGTAGAATTGAATTAATTAAGTTATAAAAGCGATCATGGTAAATCCCCATTTAATTAAAATTTTTAAATTAAGAAATTGAAATTGAAGATAAAAACGGGATATTGTTTATTGGAAATTATTCAAATTACATCAAGGTCGCGTTGGTTTGTGAAGACACGAACAGCAGTCTGTTTGGAACATTTTAAATAAGATCATTTAAAAAAAATTATTTATGAAATACATACTCCGGTTAAAATATTTTATAGGGTTCGTCATCATATTATCTGCGATAGGCGTGATTGTGTTTTCTTTTAAAAAACCTTCTCCGGAAATAAAAAAAGAAACACCTCCGAATTTACTGATTGTATTAGTAGATCAATGGGCCGGACAGGCAATGGGATTTGAAAATAAGGAACCCGTATTCACTCCACACCTGGATGCTTTATCCAAGAAGAGCCTGGTGCTGGAACAAATGGTAAGTAATTATCCTGTTTGCTCTCCTGCCCGTGCCATGTTACTGACTGGAAAGTATCCTTTGAAAAATCATGTTTACACGAATGTGAATTCCTCTTCCGCTCCTTTTGGAGTTGAACTGCCTAAGGGTATTGTCACCTGGTCCGATGTATTAAAAACGAAAGGATACTCAAACGGATATATCGGAAAATGGCATTTGGATTCTCCCTACAAACCGTATGTACCTACTTCCAATAATGTAGGCGAAGTAGCCTGGAACGAATGGACACCGCCCGACAGAAGGCATGGATTCGATTACTGGTATGCTTACGGAACGTATGATGAGCACGATCGTCCAATGTATTGGGATACGAATGCTCCACGGGATAGTTTTCATTATGTACATGAATGGGGACCTATCCATGAAGCTAAAAAGGCCCTGGCGTTTTTTAAAAATAAAGATCAGTCTTTCAGGACAAAAGGGAAGCCTTTTTCACTGGTCGTTTCTATCAATCCTCCGCATTCCGGATATAAATCCGTTCCTAAAAAATATTATGATCAGTATAAAAATATTCCAATGGAAACTTTTTTGAAAGATCCGGATATACCTGCAGCCGGCACGGAGATGGGCGATTTTTACAGAGATAATATTAAGTATTATTATGCGAATATGACCGGGGTAGATGAACAGGTAGGTGTCATTTTACAAGGATTAAAAGATAATGGCTTAGATGAAAATACTATTGTCGTTTTTATGGCTGATCATGGAAATAACCTTGGGAAGCATAATGAAATTTCAAAGAATAATATTTATGAAGAATCATTAAGAATTCCTTTTATTATTTATTGGAAGGGTCATATTATTCCGCGGATAGACAATGAATTCTTAGGAAGTATGCCGGATTTGTTTCCTACATTTTTAGATTTAATGGGACTGAAGAAGTCCATTCCAAATGACCTGGATGGAATAAGTTATGCTGACTATTTTAAAAATGGCAGTGGTAAAAAACCTTCGAATCAATATATTATGGGTGCCATCATCAGCAATAATGTAGATATCAATACCGGTTTCCGCGGCATCAGAACGAAGGCTTACACCTTCGCTTATGTAAAAGAAAAAGGAAAGGTTGTGCCCTATCTCTTTGACCTGGCGAAAGATCCATTTGAGATGAATAATATTTATGATCCCAATTTGGAAATCGTAAAACAATATAGAAAAGAACTGATCAAAAGATTGACAGAAACAAAAGATATTTTTAAAATACCAGATAACTAAAACCAACACCTGCCACCGAGAGGAAACTTCCGTGGTGGCGTGGTTTATTTTTTCATTTAAATATTTAATCTAACCATAAACAAGTTCGACTATGTTCCACAAAAGAATAATTGCTTCGCTGGCTTTCCTTTTTATCTGCCAGGCTGCATTCTGCCAGGCACCGATAGCGCCTCACAAAATATTTGCTGACATGAAAAAAGTAGCTGATTGGCAAATTGCGAATATTGAAAAGAACGGCTGGCATTATCCGCCAACAGACTGGACAAATGCTGCTTATTATACCGGCCAGATGGCCTGGGCAAAAATGGCCAATGATCCAAAGCAATTGGATTTTTTAATTTCCGTTGGTCAAAAAAATAAATGGCAGGGTGGTCCTGATCAGCGTTTTTTCGCGGATGATTATGCTGTAGGACAAACCTATGCGAACCTATTCATGTTGTATAAGGATTCAGCCATGATTAAACCAATGATTCAGTTGGCCGATGAGGTACTTCAACAACCACACACAGAATCATTATTGTGGAATTTTGATGGCGGCCTTCACAACCGTGAATGGGCCTGGTGCGATGCATTATTTATGGGACCTCCAACTCTGGCTTATATCTATCGTGTCACAGGTGATAAAAAATACCTGGATGGAATGAATGAACTCTGGTGGAGAAGTAGCAATTATCTCTACGATCCAAAGGAGCAATTGTATTTCAGGGATAGCCGCTTTTTTGATAAAAAAGAAAAGAATGGAAAAAAGGTTTTTTGGAGCAGGGGTAATGGTTGGGTGATCGCAGCCCTCACGCGTATTTTAGATAATATGCCTGCTGATTATCCTTCAAGACCTCGCTATGTAAAAATATTTGAAGACATGTCAAAAAAGATCGCGTCTTTGCAACAACCGGACGGCACGTGGCATGCAAGTCTGTTAGATCCTAAAAGTTTTCCTTTCAAAGAAACCAGTGGAACCGGATTCTTTACCTATGCATTTGCCTGGGGCGTTAATCGCGGATATTTATCCTATGATCAATATTTTCCGGTTATAAACAAAGCCTGGACAGCCCTGAATGCCTGTGTACATCCTGATGGAAAATTAGGTTTTGTACAGGTACCTGGTGCGGCTCCTGAAAAAGTAAGTTATGACGATACTGAAACGTATGGAACGGGTGCCTATTTATTAGCAGGTACTGAATTGTATAAAATGATGTTTGGCAAAGAAACGGCAACAAAAAAAGTTGTCGTGCACAACGCACTTCCATTAGATAGAAGTGAAGAAATGGTGGAAATGAAATGGGTTCAATTTGGCGAAGCAAATTATGATCCTGCAAAAACCATTGTCGTTAATGCTCAAACGAATGAAGAGATTCCATCGCAGGTGCTTTATAATGGCACCAAAACGGCTACAGCTATTATTTTTCCGTCTGGCGTTACTGCCGGAAGTACCGGTTATTTTTATTTTAAGAAACAAGCTCCAAAAGATTATGTTGTGAAAACCTTTGGCCGCATTGTGCCGGAGCGTTTTGATGATTTTGCCTGGGAAAATGATAAAGTAGCTTTCAGAATGTATGGTGCTGCTTTGGATGCCCAACCTGATAATGCAAAAGGCATGGATTTCTGGGCGAAAAAAACCTCTAAAATGGTCATTAATGAGTGGTATAAAAGAAATGATTATCATATAGATCATGGTGATGGTGTAGATGGATATCATGTAGGCATGACCTTAGGCGCAGGCAATTCAGCACCACTGGTTGACAGTGGAATTGCCTTTCCAAAAAATTATGCATCGTACAAAATACTGGATCAGGGACCCTTGCGTACCACTTTCGAACTGATCTACAAACCCTGGGATGTCAATGGCGCGAAGGTGCAACAGGTAAAAACTATTTCACTGGACGCAGGATCCAATTTGAATAAGATAACGGATGATTATCAGTTTTCCGGAAACGCGTTGACCATTGCCGCTGGCTTAACGAAACATAAGGAAGATGGCAGTCCTGTCATAAACGCGAAAGATCGTTTTATTAGTTATTGGGACCAGGCAGATGGAAGGAATATAGATAATGGAAAAATGGGCGTGGGAATCATTATTCCGGGCTATGAAACAGTTAGTCTTAAAAATGAGTTTAAACATCTGTTAGCCATAGGCACACTTGTTCCCGGACAACATTTTGTTTATTATCAGGGGGGCGCCTGGAATCGAAGTGGGTTTTTCCCCAACGAAAAAGCCTGGATTGATTATCTAAAAGATTATAGTAAAAAGTTGAAAAGTCCATTGCAGAAAATCAGCTATTAAAAAAAAAGGCCTGAACATTGTTCAGGCCTTGCTGTTTGGGGATAAAGAAGAATAATAAATTGAAGAATTTGACCATTAACTTTCCACGTTGACGCTGATTTTATTTCACTAATAACTACTTTAGGAGTTTTATAATAGACCTGATCATCTTAGGGTATTTCAATATTTTTACTCCAAAAAATAAGGTAATAAGGTTGGACTTAATCAATGAATAGTTTTTCTACTAAGGTTGGTTATGTATATGGGTTTCTAAATCTTTTTTGCGCTTTGTAAATAGTTGGAATATTTAATTGATTCAGTTTAATTTAAACTGTTTTCAACCTTAGTAGCATATATAGAACTATGACTACCCAACCTTATTTAACCTTATTGCCGAAATGAGTGGGAAACCTTACCCTAATTTTATAACGCTTGTTTTGTTTTCTGCGAATTAATATAGGAGTTAAATAGAATGCTCAATAAGTACAAAGGACAGAAAAGAAAAACGAAGTTTTCCGCTTTGTATCCTTAGAGCCTTTGTGGTAGGCTATTTTTTGAATGCCGTTTTCCTTTTAAATCATGAATTTTCCCAATAATGCTTGTGTTGTTTCGCAGATATAATCTTTGAAGATTATTAGAAATTGGAACATATAATTTATGTCTTAAATTCGTGTTTAAATTTAATCCTAAAACAGAAACTATGTATTTAATGGAAGAATGCTGGCGTTGGTTTGGTCCGGATGATCCCGTGAGTTTATCCGATATCAGGCAGGCTGGAGCCAAAGGAATTGTGACGGCATTGCATCATATTCCCCATGGAGAAATTTGGGAAAGAGAAGAATTGCGTAAACGTAGGCAAATAGTTGAGAAAGCCGGATTTACCTGGTCTGTGGTGGAAAGTATTACCGTGCATGAAAGTATAAAAACACGTTCCGGAAATTACCGGGATTATATTGAAAAATATAAAACATCTATCAGGAATGTAGCAGCAGAGGGTGTGAAAGTAGTCACCTACAATTTTATGCCGGTAAACGATTGGACACGTACTTCCCTGGATTATCCAATGCCGGATGGCTCAAAAGCAATGTATTTTGATTGGGTAGATCTTGCTGTATTTGATTTGTTTATTTTAAAAAGACCAGGAGCGGAAAGCAGTTACTCCCCCGAAATTTTAGCCGAAACCGAAAACCGCTATAAATCATATTCAGAAATCCAACTGGATGCGCTTGCAGGTGTTATTATGTTTGGTATTCCGGGGGAAGAAAAAAGCACGACGGCGAAGATGTTGCAGAATATTGAGGTTTATAAGGATATTGATGCTAATGCCCTCCGGGAAAATCTTTGCTATTTTCAAAAAGAAATCAGTGAAACAGCCCTGGAATGTGGGATCAAACTGGCCATCCATCCGGATGATCCTCCTTATCCGATTTTAGGTTTGCCAAGAGTGGTCAGCAACCAGGAAGATTTTGAATATTTTTTAAATAAGGTAGATAATGTGGCGAATGGTGTTTGTTTTTGCACCGGGTCTTTAGGTGCATCCGGGAACAATAATCTTGTAAAAATGCTTCAGCGTTTAGGGGAGAAAATTCATTTTCTTCACCTGCGAAATGTGAAGAAAGATCCCTTAGGTAATTTTTACGAATCGGATCACCTGGATGGCGATAATGATATGGTTGCCATCGTTCAGGAAATTCTGAAATTGCAGCAGATGCGTGAAATATCCTTACCATTCCGGCCGGATCATGGCCATCAAATGCTGGATGATCTGGAGAAAATCACAAACCCTGGTTATTCTGCTATTGGCAGATTAAGAGGACTCGCAGAAATCAGGGGAGTGCAAGCGGGGCTGGCTCGTTAATTAATGCTTTCAGCTTTAGCTGGTAGTGTCGAAGCTGCGTCCCTCCATGCTTTAGAGCCTAAATTTTTCTTTTAATCTTAGGCTTTTATAGTTGATTGTGGTCCGGATAACTTTTGCAAAGTTTACAAATTATGAATTGCCACATGGTTTCAGCCTGTGGTTTAATGAAATAATATATAAGAGGCTTTAGCCAGAAACAGTCTCTTTTTATCTGAAGGAAAATTATTTTTTTACAGAAGAAAGCAAACCGATTGCCAAAAATTAAAAAATTAGAAAGCTGTTTCTAACTTAAAATTGTAGCTACATGGAATTGTAAATTCCGGATGATTAATAGGTTAGCAGGAAGTTAGAGAGAATATAACTTATAAGTGGACGTACATCGCTTGTGTCGCTATAATACCCAAGATGGTATTAAGTCAGTTCCACACCTGATCATCATCATATTTTTGATCTTTTTGAGGTGGTAATTTCGTGAGGATAATAATATGAAATGTTAATCCGAAGGTATTTTGAGAAATGAATGCTGCTATGTAACAAAAGTAGCGGACCACCTGCGTATAAAAAGACATTTTTGTATTCCATTTAAAAAACGGCTTAAATTATGAACCATGGGCTATCAATTTACGAAAAAATTGCAAAGTGATTTTGATTCTGCTATCACGAAAGTTACTGCTGCGTTGAAAAAAGAAGGATTTGTTGTATTGAAATCATTTGATTTGAAAGAGGCTTTAAAATCGAAGATGAATGTGGATTTTAGAAAATATAAAATTCTTGGAGCGTGTAATCCTCATTTTGAACACCAGGCACTTTTGGAAGAAAATAATGTTGGTACGATGCTTCCATGCGATGTGATCGTTCAGGAGCAGAAGCCGGGAAGCGTAATAATCTCCGCAGTGGATTCCGTAGCTTCTAACATGACTTTTCAAAATGAAAAACTTGGTAAAATAGCGAAGGAAGTCAGGAGGAAATTAAAAAATGTAATTAGTAATCTTTAAACGAATAGAAATGAGAGCAAATATAAACAGTACAGATAAGGTGGTTCGGATTCTTTTGGCAGTTGTTGCAGTAGTTCTTTATTTCACAGGAACTGTTACCGGAACTCCCGGTATTATTTTGCTAATAGTGGGAGGAATTTTACTTCTGACCTCGTTAATCAGTTTTTGTCCTATTTATCATTTATTGGGAATATCAACAAAGAAAAAATAAATCAAATCATCATAAATAAAAATTAACATGGCACACGAAATAGACGTACAATGGATGGGTAAAATGCAGTTTAATGCATTGGTGAACGGGCATACAATTGTAATGGATGCACCGGAAAAAGTAGGAGGAGAAGATAATGGGCCTATACCGAAACCATTTGTGCTGACTGCGCTTGCAGGTTGTACTGGGATGGATATAGCAGCAATACTCCGTAAAGCAGATAAAAACCCGGATGACTTTGATATGAAAGTCGTTGGAGAAATAAGTAAGCGGGCACCTATTGAATATATTGCTATCCACGTGATCTATGATTTTAAAGGAAAAGCAGAAAATAAAGAAGCAGCTTTAAACGCGGTAAATGATTCTCAGGAAAAATATTGCGGTGTAAGTAGTATGTTGAAAAAAGCTTTGCCCGTAACCTGGGAAGTAAATTATAATGGAGTCTCCGTTTTTTCTAATAAAATGGAAGAAGTAGCTGAAACAGTTTAATCCTAAACATCAAAAAAATCAGGCATGATGAATGACTTTTTTAAAAAACATTTGCTTACCATCGCCGGTGTTGCTTTAGGCGCGGTAGGCGGATATCTTTACTACCATTTTGTGGGCTGTAATTCGGGTACTTGCGCTATTACGTCCAAGCCGCTCAATAGCACGCTATATGGTGGATTGATGGGCGGATTATTCTTTAATATTTTCAAGAAAAATACAAAACAAACAACATAAAATGGATATCGAAAAATTAATAAAAGAAGACTGTTGTGTCATCGTAGATGTGCGTTCTCCGGAGGAGTATCAGTATGGAAATGTTCCCGGATCGGTCAATATTCCTTTAGGTGAAATCGTAGAGCGATTGGAGGAGATAAAGGAAATAAAAGCTCCCCTGGTTCTTTGTTGTGCCTCAGGTGCGAGAAGCGGCCGGGCTGCAGAATTTCTATCACTTCATGAAATAGAATGCTATAATGGCGGTTCCTGGTTGGATTTAAATTTTAATAAACTTAAAATAGTATAAGAAATGTTGCAGGCAATAAAGAAACTTTTTGGAATGGGTCCTAAAATGGATTATGCACAATTAATAAAGGAAGGAGCCATCATTTTAGATGTACGTACCAAAGGCGAGTATGCCGGTGGGCATATTAAAAATGCCATTAACATTCCATTGGACCAATTGGGTAGTGGTTTGTCTAAATTTAAAGATAAAAATAAAACGATTATTTGTTGTTGCGCTTCGGGCATGAGGAGTGGGTCTGCAACAGGCGTGTTGAAATCGAAAGGTTATACACAGGTCTATAATGGCGGTGGCTGGAGAGGGTTGAATAATAAGATTCATCCTTAATCCCGGAAAATAAAGTATATTAATTATCCAGAAATTGGATCTTAAAACTATTTATATGTTCTCAATAAAAGAAACCTTATTTACAGGATGGAATTTTATGCGTTTTCTGCGTTTGGGCTTTGGGATATTTTTTGTTGTCCAGGCCATTCAAACCCATGATACACTTACGGGTGTGGTTGGCGCTTTCTTTTTATTCACTGCGGTTACGAATACTGGCTGCTGTGGTGGTGGGAGTTGTGCTGCCCCGGTAAATAAATCAAATTCAACAGAAATAGAAGAGATCTCTTATGAAGAGGTGACAAGTAAAAAATGATTTAAGCGGCTTCCAGAAAAATGGTGAACGAGAAAAGTATTCATTTTAATCTGATTGAAAAATTAAAAAAAACAGCGTAATCAACGAATCATGAAACAGACATTTAATGATATCATCCAATCCGATAATCTCACCCTGGTGGATTTTTATGCTGAGTGGTGCGGCCCCTGCAAAATGATGAAACCTGTATTGGAGGATTTGAAAATAAAAATTGGTGAAAGTGCCAAGATTTTAAAGATAGATGTGGACAAAAACCCGCAGGTTGCTGCATCCTATAGCATCCAGGGAGTACCTACCTTAATCCTCTTTAAAAACGGGGAAGTTAAATGGAGACAATCGGGCGTGGTTCCGGCTAAACAATTGGAACAGATCATTCAACAACATCAATAAAAAGTATTTTTTTGGTTGGAGAAATATTTGAACGTCTAATAAAGGATGTACGGGGAACTCTTGCCATTTTGATATAATTTATTTAAAAAAAAACATAATGAACAGATATTTATTTATTCTTGGATTTGCCTTTATGACCATAATGATAGGATGTAATAACCTGCCGAAACATGATGATAACCTCGATGTACAGCAGTTTGTAGAAAAAATGGCGGCTACCAGGGAGTTTAACCTTGTAGATGTTCGTACTCCCGGGGAATTTGAAAAAGGACATTTGGAAAACGCGCAAAATATGGATGTAAACGGGAATGATTTCCAAACCAAGATTGCGAAATTGGATAAAAACACACCTGTATTTATGTATTGCCTGACAGACTCAAGAAGTAAGGCGGCGGCAGAACATCTTAGAGCAGATGGCTATGAGGTGTATATGCTAAAGGGAGGAATACTAAAATGGAGAGCGGAGAAATTGCCGGAAGTTGCCGATGAAGGTATGGCCGTCTCCGGAATGACGATGGATGCTTTCCAGGCTCTTTTAAAAAGTGATAAAGTGGTATTGGTCGATTTTTATGCGGAATGGTGTGGCCCTTGTAAAAAGATGGAACCTTTTCTGAAAGAAATTTCTGTGGATATGCAAAAGGATGTTGAATTAATACGGATTGATATAGATAAAAATCCGGTATTGGCGCAACAACTGAGTATCCGGGCATTACCTTATTTGAGGATATATAAGAATAATAACATGGTTTGGGAAAACTTGGGATTTATTAATAAAGAAGGATTAGTGAAACAATTGAATGAAAGTTTGTAGTCTTTTCTTTACAACCAATTAAGATGGGGGTTTTTATAGATATATGCCCATGGGGGTTAATTTATTTCAGGTATTAAGGGCGATGCTACAATCGCCCTTTTGCCATTTATCCATGAATGGTTCTTCCTTACTATAAGCGAAAGAATTTAGGGACCTAAACCCTGTAACGCTTATTGGTTCCTTATTATACTACCTTTGAATCCTTCTTTGTACAATATAATTTTATGGAAATCCAACCTACGGAATCACAGATTAAATATGAATTGGTAAACAGCATTATCCATGGCTTTGGAATTATTTTCGGTATCGTCAGTATTCCTGTTTTAATAGCTCTTGCTATAAAAAGTGACAATACTCCCGGAGTGATCGGAGCGGCTATTTATGGTTTTTGTTTTTTACAATTATTTACGTTTTCTACACTTTATCACGGATTTCAACATCAGCAGGTAAAACGTGTTTTAGAAATTCTGGATCATATCAGTATCTATTTTTTGATCGCCGGTACATACACTCCTTTTTTATTGATTTATTTGAATAATACTTTTGGGATCACTTTGCTTGTTATTCTTTGGAGTCTGACTGCCCTGGGAATTGTTTTTAAAATATTCTTTACAGGCAGATGGAATGTTATATCGACCATTGTTTATGTATTGATGGGGTGTATCATGATTTTCGGTGGCCGCACTTTCTTTGTAGAAATTCCGGGCGATGTTATGACCATGATCCTTATTGGTGGCGCTTTATATCTGATAGGTGTTATTTTTTATCTGTGGGAAAAGTATCCGTATAATCATGCGGTATGGCACTTCTTTGTGCTGGCAGCGGCCGTCTGTCATTATGTGGCGATATTGTTAGCGGTGTAGGAAGTGACTTCAAATGATATTAAAGATTTTTAGGACGTTTTATGCCGGATATAAATTATAAATGGTCCGAACAACTATCATATTGGTATAATACCCTCTAAGATTTACAAAATGGCCTTTGGCCTATTTTATACCGAATGTAATGGTAAATAGTCCAAAAATAGTTCTTGAATCGGCATTATACCATCTAATATTTACTCATTGTCCTTCGGACTATTTTATAAATAAAGATGGTATTATAAATCAAGATGGTATTACTGAAAATAATATTTACTGTAAAACCACTTAAATAAAAAATCCGGAACATTATTCCGGATTTTTTATTAAGATAATATCTCTTTCGTTATTGTGCGCCCTGAGTATTTTGTTGCTCTAGTGTCCAGTCATCTGTTCGGGTAGTTTGTAACCAAATATTCCCTGATTGACGAAAAACCTGGACAGCTACACCTGTCTTATCCCAAAAATCTTTTTCAAATTCAGCCACTGTCCGTTCTTTACTTATGGAAATATCAGCCTCTTTTTTAAAATGATTGTCATCGCCCATTATACCTTCGGTATTCATTCCGTCTACTGCTTTTTGTTTGTAAAATTCAAGCTTTAAAGCCGGGTAATGTTCAGAAAATTCTTTTTGAATCTCTGAGACAGATGTTTTTTTATTGATCTCTAATTTCATAATTAATGTATTATTCCTGGTTTAAAATATTATTTATCCTGAAGTACAAGCAAAGGGATTTCCGTTTCATACATCATTTTACGGGTATGAATTGTCCCAAAAATCCGTTTGAAAATATTATGCCGGCGGGAGAGCATGACGAGCATATCGGAAGGGTTATCTTCCAGAAAATCTTCTATGCCATCATCTACCTCATCATCTTCTACCGTAAAAAACTTATGGGGAATTTCATTGAAAGCGGTACCTGTATTTAGTTTCCCCGCGATTTCAGAAGAAGAGAGTTTTGTTTCTTTCTTACGTACATTAAGTATTTGTACGAAGGTATTATTCCTTTCAGCAATTGTTTTTAAAAGATTGTAATTCGCCAGTTCTGTTTCTTCATCAAAATCAGATGCAAGGGTAATTGTTTCAATGCTTTTAAATTCAGCTTTTTCTGGAATGACCAAAACCGGCACTTTTGATTTGCGGATATGCGTAAGCGTTGTACTTCCAAAAAGAGAATTACTTTTTCCTTTCCCTTTCATGCCCATCACAACAAGGTCGGCATTCCTTTCACGCACACATTGTTCTAAAACGATGGATGCCGGCCCTTCCTTTACAATGCTGTCTATTTTAACGGTAAATTTCTTTTGCAGAATCTCTACATTTTGCTTCATGAATTCATCGAGCACGTCAGTCAGTTCTCTATTTGTTTGACCTGAAAGCTCCGCGCTCATTTGATCTATAGCCATCGGGTTCATAAAAGCATGCACCAGCACTAATTCAGCATTGAAAATATTTGACATAGAAGCGGCGTAATTGGCTGCATTAAAAGACGAGTCAGAAAAGTCAACTGCTGCTATAATTGTTTTGATCATTTAATATGATTTTAAGAGTTGAAATTAATTTATTGTGAATAATTGAAATTGCTATAGGTCATTTGTTTAGATGATATTAATCAGAATAATATGAAGTTTACATGTGCTTTTAAAAACAATGGTTTGAAAGGTATTGTTTTTTGTAATAGATTTCTAAAAGTTATTTTTATTCATTTGCCGGCGGAGGTATTTTTGGAATTAAAAATTCTTATTTCAAATTTTCCTTAAAAAAATCAATCGTTCGCTTCCAGGCAAGTTCGGCCGCCTCTTTATCATACCTCGGCGTTGTATTATTGTGAAAGCCATGGTTTACATTCGGGTAAACATAGGCAGTGTACGACTTTGCATTCTCCTTTAACACCTTTTCATATTCCGGCCAGGCATCAGTAATTCGTTTGTCCAGTTCCGCATATTGAAGCAGTAACGGAGCATGGATCAGCGGCACATCTTCCAAAGGCGGATTACTTCCATAAAATGGTACAGCCGCGGAAAGATCCGGTAGCCGCACAGCCATCATGTTAGCGATCCATCCACCAAAACAGAAGCCAACCACACCCACCTTGCCATTACAATTTTTGTTGCTTTTGAGATATTGAAAAGCAGCAATAAAATCCTCCAACATATTATTTTTATCCAGTTTGCTTTGCATCTCTCTGCCTGCATCATCCGTGCCCGGGTAACCTCCAAGTGGAGTGAGGGCATCCGGAGCTATTGTGATAAATCCTGCCAGGGCTGCCCGGCGGGCTACATCTTCAATATAAGGATTTAAGCCCCGGTTTTCATGCACGATAACGATACCGCCTAAGGGTTTTTTAGCTTCAGCCGGCATAGATAATAGTGCCTTAATTTTTCCTCCGCCTTTAGGCGAATCATAATAAATATATTCAGATTTTATCCGGGGATCATTGGCTTTTATCATTGTTGTACTCTGGTAATCCGGCATCAAAAAACTCATCAGGGAAGTAACTGTCAAACCACCTACAGCATAGATAGAGAGTTTTTGCACAAAGTCGCGTCTGCTAAGCCTGTTGTGGGCGTAATCATCATACAGGTCAAATACTTCCTGCTGTACATTTTCTTTTTTGATTTGATCCATGTTCATTATGATTTAAGACAATAAATTTAAGGATTAATCCGACATGAGGGACCATCAATTCCCTCGCAGACACTTCCGGTCAATTAAAATCCTTTAACGACTACAAAAAATTACAAACGAAAAACGAGGAGAATTTTGCATTGTGGGCGGTGTCCTCTCCGTCCACCTTTAACGCAGCAATGCAACATGTTGAAAGGCATCAGTAAAAATGCGTGTGTTTTATATTTTATTAGTAATTTTAGTATATAACTTTCGCCCAATAATTTCAAAATGATTTTTGAATTAATAATTGCAATTCTTTTTTTCAGGTATCTGCGCAAATCAATGCAGAAGCCGGCCATCCAACCGTTGTGGTACAAGGCTTTTTCCATCATTACGTATGCCTCTATTGCTCTAATAATCCTGAAATTCAGTTATTCGAAAATAGACATCGTGGGTATTTGGTTAGCACATTTAATTCTACTTTATATCGCGTATGTTTTATTTGTAAAAAAAGAACTTCTTTCCGCCAGGCCTCTTTTGGTTGCGATTGTTCCTTTCCTCTTTCTTTCAATATTCATGGATCTCCTTAAATTGATCTCTAACAATGGATATAGATCATGGAAGAATGTGCTGGAAACAACCCAGGCATTTTCTATTATATGGCTGTTTGCCATGTGGGGCATAACATACCGGCAGAGAAAGGCGATCGACAGGGAAAAATTAAAAACGAAAGAAGAAGAGGGACAGAAAAAAATGCTGGCTTCTCTGAAAGATCAATTAGAGGTTCAGGTGCAGGAAAGAACGGCTGAACTGACCCGGCAGAAAGAAGAATTAATTCAAACGCTGGATGAGTTAAAATCAACCCAATCGCAACTCATTCAATCAGAAAAAATGGCTTCCCTTGGAGAATTGACTGCCGGCATCGCCCATGAGATTCAAAACCCGCTGAACTTCGTGAATAATTTTTCAGATGTAAATAGGGATCTGCTGGCGGAGATGAAAGATGCACTGGCCAAAGGTGATGGCGAAGAGGCGATCCAGATTGCCAATGACGTGATCATGAACGAGGAGAAAATTAATCACCATGGAAAACGTGCAGATGCTATCGTAAAAGGTATGTTGCAGCACAGTCGCAGTAGTTCCGGCGTAAAAGAACTAACAGATATCAATGCCTTGGTTGATGAATTTTTAAGACTGGCCTATCACGGTTTACGCGCGAAGGATAAGAGTTTTAATGCGACCCTACATACTGATTTTGATGATAGTATCGGAAAGATAAAATTGATGCCACAGGAAATCGGAAGAGTGGTGCTGAACCTGATTACCAATGCATTTTATACGGTAACGGAAAAGAAGAGAAGCATTCTTTCTGTCACAAACGTTTCGGGTAAAAAAGGGGATTCCAATATTCCGGCTAATTATGAACCAACGGTTTGGGTGAAGACTTTCAGGAATCCTCCCACAGATGAAAGGGATGCCGATGTGGTGATCTCTATCCGGGATAATGGCAATGGAATTCCTCAGAAAAATTTGGATAAAATATTTCAACCCTTCTTTACGACCAAACCAACAGGGGAGGGGACTGGGTTGGGATTGTCGATCAGTTATGATATCATAAAGGTTCACGATGGTCTTTTAAAAGTGGAAACAAAAGCAGGAGAATTTACAGAGTTTAAAATTTATTTACCGATCGGAAGTTGATCTGATTGAGGGGGATAATCCTGAAACTGTTTTTGCCCCGGGTAGGAATTAAGAATTTTTAAATAATACAGGTATGAAAATATTAGTCGTAGATGATGAAGCAGATATGCAGCCATTATTTGAACAACATTTTAGAAAAGAGATCAAAAGCAGCGAAATGAATTTTGTGTTTGCCCAATCGGGTAGCGAAGCGCTGGAGATATTAAATCATGAGAACCATGAATTTATACTGATCCTTTCTGACATTAATATGCCGGGAATGAGCGGCCTGGAACTATTGCAAACGGTGAAGCAAAAATACCTGCTTCCACCTCCAAAGGTGATAATGATTACCGCCTATGGTGATGAATATAATTATCAACAAGCCATGAATTTCGGGGCAGATGACTTTCTTACAAAACCTCTTGATTTTAAAGAATTAAAGTTGAAATTAAAAACGAATGAATTATGACAAAAATATTGGTTGTAGATGACGAAAAGGATTTGGAGTTGCTCATAAGACAAAAGTTTCGCAAGCAGATCCGCGAGCAGCTATATCAATTTTCTTTTGCCTCCGATGGAAATGAAGCAATTGAAAAAATGAAAGAGGAAGAGGGAATAGATATAGTACTTACAGATATTAATATGCCCGGCATGGATGGATTAACGCTCATTGCCAAATTGAGCGAGAGTAATCCTTTGACAAAATCGATTATTATTTCAGCCTATGGCGATATGGAAAATATACGGGCGGCTATGAACCGGGGTGCTTATGATTTTTTATGTAAACCGGTAAATTTCCAGGATTTAGATGTGACCATTCAAAAAACGATCAGCTATGTAACACAACTTCATCAAACTATTGAAGCGATCCGTGAAAACAATATTCTAAAAATGTACGTGGATAAAAATGTGCTCAATTTCATGAGCAGCCGGGAGTTTGAATCCTCTTTGATGTTGAGTGAAAACATAAACGGAACAGTGGTTTTTGTAGATATATGCAACTTCACCGCTATTACAGAAAAAGAACCCGCCGATGTGGTGGTGAAATTATTAAACCGCTATTTTGACGTAATGGTAAAAGAAATCATCGCCCAGGATGGCTATATTGATAAATTTATGGGAGATGCTGTTATGGCTATTTTTAGAGGGGAATTTCACCTGGACAGGGCAATTGAAGCCTGCCTCGCGCTTCGTAAAAAAATCGAAAATCTTCCCAATCAATCCGAAGAAATCACTTTTAATCCAAAAATCTCCATGGGGATCAATTGTGGTGATATGGTTTCCGGAAATATTGGTTCAGCTAATTTGAAGCGCCTGGATTATACCGTTATCGGCGATACGGTCAATACCGCACAGCGCCTTCAAAGTGTCGCAAAAGAAGGGCAGATTATCATGGCCGATGATGCTTACCAAAAGGTGAAAGATTCATTTCATTGCGAAAGAATTGGTGAGGTTGCTTTAAAACATAAGGCAAAACCTGTAACGATTTATAGCGTAGTAGATTAAGAACCAGGTTTGTTTCTGTACGTTTTTACCAGGTACTTATATATTAAGCAGATCCTCTGGATTCCCTCATTCGTGGCGACAGGAGATCCTGATCTGTTTAATTATAAATTTACTTAAAAAGGAAGGTTGGTATCATTTTAGATATAAGCAACGTTTGAACACACGGGAAATTATTCCCGGTATTTCTGTGGAGAATGTTTTGTTGAAGGAGAAAATTGAATTATTTCCTTCCCATATTTTCCGGAATCCATAGCTCTTAATTTAAGTTTGAAAATAATTAATTATATAAAAAAAACAAATCATTATGAACGATTATCATACCCATAAAGAATGTATCGACGCGTGTTTAGAATGCGCAGCAATTTGTAATCATTGTGCTTCTGCCTGCCTGAAGGAAGAAGACGTAAAAATGATGGCAAAATGTATTCAATTGGATATGGAATGTGCTGCCATTTGCTACGCTGCTGCCCAATTGATGAGTCTCGGAAGCGATAAAGCAACAGAGCTTTGTCTCCTGTGTGCTGAATTGTGTGATGTTTGTGCTACGGAATGCGGACAACATGATATGGAACATTGCCAGGAATGTTCTAAAATGTGTTTGAAATGTGCTGAAATATGCAGGGAAATGGCAGCATAAGGGAATGATGCAAACCTAAAGGCGTTTTCAGCGCGGGTTTGGTGTGTAGCAAAACCCTTCAGTGTTTGACTCGGAGAAAGGGTTTGTTCGAAAGAATGAAGCCTTCCTTATTTTACCTTGTAAAAAATCCGGAGTGAGATCATTTAAAATTAATCCCAAAGCCCATTCTGAGATCAATACAGGTTTTGGTACGAATTCCTCAGATTATGGAGGCCGTTTTGTCAATAAAAGCGGAAGGCCCAATGTGGAGAAAAAAGGAGTAGGGTACTTTGAAAGAATAAGCTGGTATCATGTGTTATTGGACATGCCGCAATGGAAATTCCTTTTATCTATTGTTCTTTTTTACCTGGTTGTAAACCTGTTATTTGCTACGTTTTATTTTTATGTAGGACCCCAAGAGTTTGGTGGAACGTCTACCAGTTCACCTTTTGAGCAATTTGCGGAAGCCTTCTTTTTTAGCAGCCAGTCATTTACGATTGGTGGATACGGAAGAGTAGAAGCAGATAATTTATTGGTGAATGCAGTTTGTGCTTTGGAAGCTTTCCTTGGATTGCTGACCCTGGCAGTCATTACGGGTTTGCTTTATGGAAGATTTTCAAAACCCAAAGCCTACATTCGCTTTAGCGAAAACGCGTTAATCGCTCCTTTTCATAATGGAAAGGCAATTATGTTGCGATTGGCTCCGTTTAAAAATACGACACTCACAGATGCGGAAGCAAAGGTTAGTTTAGGATTGATCATAGAAGAAGATGGAAAAATGGTGAACAAATTTTATCAGCTGCCCCTCGAATATCATTCTGTGAATGCTCTCACCCTTAGTTGGACGATCGTGCACCCGATAAATGAAGCAAGCCCCTTTTTTAATTTTACTGAAACTGATTTTAAAAATTCGAAAGGGGAGATATTAGTGTACGTAAAAGCCTTTGATGATATGTTTTCCAATACGGTTGTAGCACGCACTTCCTATACTATGGATGAATTAGTTATCGGGGCAAAATTTAATCCTGTGTATCATAAATCCGAGGATAATTCCAGAACGCTGCTGCACCTGGATAAATTGAATTCATATAACCGGGTGGAACTAAATTTTTAAATGTAAACACGAATTTCAGGCACGAAGAGGGAAACACGAATTTTAGGCACGAATTGCACGAATAGAACACAGGTCGGTACCGGAAGACCGGCTATCCTGCAATGCTTTCTTTTCCCCGAAATAGCATAGTCTTATATTCTATCTGCTGTCCGACCTTCCGATAACTACAGACGTAACTTCTAACTCCTAACTCTGAACTTCGGACTAATCCCCGCTGTCTGACCTGCGGTACCGACAGCTAAATCCGCTGACAAACTTCAAACTACAAACTTCTAACTGAATTAATATTCAATGTTTGGATAGACCTCGCTGCAAGGAGATTCTTTCAAAGTTATT
>JBBSUB010000037.1:0-23828 GCA_038235345.1 Chitinophagales bacterium | reverse complement strand
TAGTTCGGAGTTCGGAGTAAACTAACGGCCCAAATTCGTGAAATTAGGTGCTATTGATCGTGTACAAAAATTCTTATTTGTTTTAATAAGGGAAATTGGGATCCGAATTCGTAAATTTCCATTGTATACACAATTAGCCATTGAACCATTGAACCATGAAAAAATTATTTTTATTACTCTTTCTAACCATCAATCTCCAAAGCTTCGCCCAGAAAAAAGCAGATAATATCATCATCATTACGACAGATGGATTTCGCTGGCAGGAAATGTTTGGCGGCGTAGATTCCACCCTTGCTAACAACCGGATATTTAATGAAGGTGGACAAGGATATATACACGAAAAATTTGGGGATGCTAATCCGCAGGAAAGCAGGAAAAAATTATTACCTTTTATCTGGAGCACAATTGCTGAAAAAGGTCAGATTTACGGGAACAGGCATGCCGGTAATAAAGTGAATGTCAGTAATCCTTATTGGTTTTCTTCCCCGGGTTATAGTGAAATATTCTGTGGCTTTGCAGATACATTGATCAATAGCAATGGATACAAGCCCAATCCGAATATAAATGTGCTGGAATTCATTAATAAACAACCAGGTTATAAAGGAAAGGTAGCAGCCTTTTCTGCCTGGGATGCAATGGATCGGATTTTAAATAAAGAAAGGTCCGGAATGCCGGTCATTTCCGCCTTCGATAATACCGGTGGAAACAATCCTGCGGCAAGTGAAAAACTGATCAATTCCATGCGCGATCAATCCTATAAACCCTGGGGAATGGATGAGTGCCTGGATGTATTCACGCATTACGCAGCCCTGGAAGATTTTAAGATTCGTCAGCCTAAAGTCTTGTATATTTCCTATGGTGAAACGGATGAATGGGCACATGCCGGCAAGTATAAAAGTTACCTCAATGCAGCCCATCAATTTGATGAATGGGTAAAGGAATTGTGGACTCTTGTTCAATCAACTCCGGGTTATAAGGATAATACTGTTTTCTTTATTACCACAGATCATGGTCGTGGAGATCTGATCAAATTTCAATGGACAGATCATGGAAGTGATATAAAAGGTGCTGATGAAATCTGGTTTATAGCGATGGGTCCCGGCATCGCTGCAAAAGGAGAGATAAAACAACCTATGCAAATCTACCAGAAACAATTTGCCCAAACTATAGGAGCTATTATCGGAGTTGATTTTAAAGGGACCGAAGTAGCAGAAAAAGTTACCCAATTGTGGAGATAAGGTAAATCGTTTTTACAATTAAATCTGCCTTTTTATCATGAATGTCCTCCATGATATTTCATAAATTCCAAATCGTAAATCGTAAATTCCAAATCCCCAATCCCAAATCATCCTCATGTCTAGTTTCATCCCCGGCAGCAGAATCGTTTATCTTGATGTATTAAGGGTTCTGGCCACATGTATGGTGATCATGGTACATGTTGGCGATGCGTTTATTTACAATTCCAAAACAATGACTTTTGGTTTTGAAAGTTCCATTATTGCTGTATTACTTCGGTCCTCAGTGCCGCTTTTTATTATCATGTATTCTATTTTGTTGTTACCAATAAAAATGGATAATACCACGTTTTTCAAACGTCGTTTTACCCGGGTTGTCCTACCTTTTTTGTTTGGTTTATCATCTATGTATTTCTACCGGTTCCGGGTAAATTAGCTTTTGGTGGTCCTGAGAATGTCTTCACAGATTCCGGAATGAATGCGTACCTGTAGGTTGGGTGTTTTTTGTCGGGATTTGCTACTAAGGTTGAAGGCAGGAAGAACGTAAAACCTCCAAGCGTTTTTGCGACTGGTTTTGCGTGTGGGGGAACCTTGGAGTGTTTGGGCACCATGAAGACCTCTGTTCTTCCAAATCAAATAAAGAGATTTAAATTACAAATAAAGGAACATCTACATATAATCTTTGAAATCTTCAAGTGGTTCGTCAAAATCAGGCTTCATTATAAACATTCCTTTTCCACTTCCAAAAATTGGTTTGTTTCTTTCAGAACTTTTTATGTTTTTGATTTTAAGAAAGTCAATAAAATCTGCCACTTCTTTTTTTAAGTTTTCAGGAAGAGAAGCAAGCTTTTTATATAAAATAATATTATCCATTTTTATCGAATTGATTCAATTGGTTAACTAATTTACGATTTTTAGGGAATAGGCGGGTACTTACTTTCCAAAAGTTCGGAGTCGGGATCAAGCTATCAGAGAAGAATCCTACAACTTTTGGAAAGTTTCAGAAAGGGTGACTGTGATTATATCATTAGGAATTATAGCCAAAAAGTAGGGTCAATAATTTTGAAGATCATTTTTAAAATAAGGTGAATAAGGTTGGGTGTTTTTTGGTCAGGATTTGCTACTAAGGTTGAAGGCAGAAAAACGTAAAACCTCCAGGCGTTTGTACTGCTGGTTTTGTGTGTGGGAAGTCTTGGAGTATTTGGGAAGGAAGCAAAACCTCCAGGCGTTTGAGGCGTTGACTCCGTGGGTGGCAAAACCCTGGAGTGTTTGGGTATCAAGGAAGAACTCCATGTTAGGAACAAACATCATCCTCGGGAATAAACATCATCCTCAAATCAAACACTAAATGATTTTTGCTCCGCTCAAAGGCCAGGCTTGAAACACCATTAGTGTTTGGGAAGGAAGTAAAACCTCCAGGCGTTTGAGGCGTTGGCTTCGTGGGTGGCAAAACCCTGGAGTGTTTGGGTATCAAGGAAGACCACTGTTCTCTCAAATCAAACACTTAAAGGTTTTGCTCCGCTCAAAGGCCCGGCTGGAAACGCATTTAGGTTTTTCGTCAATTCTCAAAAAGAGCAAAAAAAGAAAGAGAAAAACGAAGTTTTTCCCTTTGTGTTCTTTGTGGCTTTGTGGTATACTGCTTTCTTATTTTTAAACCAAAAAGATTTGGAGGACAAATAAGTAGTAAAGCTGGAAATCTTCTTATTCGTTCGGCATAATGAAGACAACTTTAAAACCTCAAAAGCTATATCAGCGAAGCATAGCCAGCATTAGTAGGTAAATTTATTATAAATTAATCTTAATCATGACCACAAAGGAAATCAGAGAAAAATTAGCTCATTATTTAGAATTTGCTGATGAGCAAAAGTTGAGAGCCATTTATACTTTGTTGAAAGATGAAATCGACCCGATTGAATATGATTGGGAAGATGCTTTTAAAATTGAATTGAGTGAAAGAAGTAAGGCGTTTAATAACGGATCCGCGAAAACATATACATGGGAAGAAACCAAAATGGCAGCCATCAATAAAGTGAAATCTAAAGAGAATAGGCCTTTGTAAAATACGATCAAAACCTGAGAAAATATTTTAAAATAAACCACCTAAAAAAAATAAAACCCCGGCCTCCTCAAAACAAACTCACTCTGAAGATAACCGGGATTTTAAACAAAAACATCTAAAGTACTTACTTTAACTCCACACCTGCACTGAACTTCCTGTAACCCATATAAAAGAACAACGGGAATACCAATAAAGTCAATACCGTGGCTGTGGTCAATCCTCCGATCACGACAATTGCCAAAGGTTTAGCAGTTTCTGAACCGATGTCTGTACTAAGTGCTGCTGGCAACAATCCGATAGCCGCCATGAGCGCTGTCATGATCACCGGGCGTACCCTTGTTCTCAATCCGTCTTTGATGGCTTTCTCCAGGGATAAACTGGTAAGATCACTTCGTTTTATTTCCTGTATATTTTTCTTAAATACAGAAATTAAAATGACCCCGTTTTGTATACAGATTCCAAATAAGGCAATAAACCCAATTCCGGCGGAAATACTAAAATTCGTTCCCGTGATGAACAAGGCAAAGATGCCTCCGATAATTGCAAAGGGAACGTTCACCAATACAAGAGACGCGTCTTTGATATTCCCAAACATCACAAATAAAATGATGAAGATGATCAGCAGGCTGACGGGCACGACTGATTGCAATCTTTTAGAAGCTCTTTCCTGATTTTCAAAATCACCGGCCCATTTTAATTCATAGCCTTTTTTCAGTTTTACTTCCGTGTTTACTTTTTGTTGTGCTTCTTTTATTGCACTGCCCATATCTCTGCCGCGAACGGAGAATTTTACGGCCGTAAAGCGTTGGTTATTATCCCTGAATATCAGGTTGGGTCCGGTAAGCATTTCCATTTCGGCAATGTCTTTTATGGGTACATACGAACCGCGAATGGTTGGCACTAAAATGTTTCCAATGGCTTCCAGATTATTCCGGTGTTTTTCTTCATAACGTATGCGTAGCTGGAATTTTTTTTCTCCTTCATAAATTTCTGTAACGGCTTTTCCTCCAATGGCCATCTCTATCACGGCATTTGCATCAGCGGTTATTACTCCGTAAAGAGCCATTTTATTTTGATCCAGATCGATGCGCAATTCCGGTTGACCAAGATTGCGGATGATGCCCAAATCCTCCACGCCTTCAATGGGTTTCATAATATCGAAAGTTTTATTCGCGCTTTCTTCCGCATAGACCAGGTCGTCGCCGAATATTTTTACACTCAAACTTCCCTTTACACCTGATACAGCTTCTTCCACATTATCCATAATGGGTTGGGAAAAATTCAATTCCACGCCGGGAAACCTGCTTAGGTCGGCCTTCATCTTTTTGATCAATTCCGATTTATTGATTTTGCGTTTCCACTCTTTTTGCGGATGAATATTTACATGCAATTCCACATTGTAAAAGCCGGTGGCATCCGTACCGTCATTGGGTCTGCCTGTTTGAGAAAGGACTTGTTTCACTTCCGGATACGCTTTCAATCGCAGCCGCATTTCGTCGGCTATTTTTTTAGATTCATCCAGGGAAATACTCAACGGACAAGTGGCTCTTACATAAATATCCCCTTCATCTAACTGGGGTAAAAATTCAGTTCCCAGTAAAGCATAGGAAGCAAAACCTACGGCCACTAATCCAATTGAAGATGCGATCGCTAATTTTTTATAACGATATAATTTATTGAAAAGCGACATGGTGCCTTTCGTAAGAAATTCTGTAAAAAGGTTTCGCCTTTCACGAACATTTTTATTCAATAAAAGCCTGATCAATACCGGTACCAGTGTGAGCGTTAATATCAAAGCTCCCAGCAGCGCAAATCCTAAGGTGTAGGCCAGTGGTGAGAACATTTTTCCTTCTACTTTCTGGAAAGAAAAGATGGGTAAAAGAGCAGCGATAATGATCATCTTGGAAAAGAAAATTGCTTTCCCTAATTCCGCTCCGGTATTTTTGATGATGCCCAATTTTGATATCTGGTTAAAACGCTTCATGCCGATTTGTTTTGCCCGTTTATCCATCAATACGAATATTCCTTCTACCATCACCACTGCTCCATCGATGATAATTCCAAAGTCGATAGCTCCCATGGATAAAAGGTTTGCGGACATGCCGCGCAAAGTCAGGCATATAAATGCAAAGAGAAGGGAAAGCGGAATGATGATAGCAACTATTAAAGTTGTGCGCCAATCCGCCATAAAAATCAGGACAATGAACATCACGAAAAGCATCCCTTCAAACATGTTTCCCAACACAGTATGCGTCGCGTAATTGATCAGCGATTCCCTGTTGTAAAATGTGCTGATCACCACATCATCCGGAAGCACTTTTTCATTGAGGTATTCAATCTTTTCTTTCACCGCTTTAATCACTTCGCTCGGATTTTCTCCTTTGCGCATAACCACGATTCCCTGTACAACATTATTTTGATCATCACGGCCTACAACGCCTAACCTGGGCAGATGCGTAATGTGGACCTTGCCAATGTTTTTGACAAGAACGGGCAGCCCGTTTTTATCTTGAATAATAATATTTCCTACCTCATGCACATCATTGAGCAGGCCAATACCCCGCACCACGTAGGCTTGTGCATTATCGACGATCACATCGCCGCCCACATTAATATTGCTTTTGGAAACCGCTTCGTACACTTCCAGGGGAGTAATGTCCAGGGAACTGAGTTTTTCAGGATCGATTTCAATCTCATAGGTTTTTACTTCTCCGCCAAAACTCACAACATCGCCCACACCGGGTACACCTAAGATTTGCCGTTCTATGATCCAATCCTGGATGGTCTTGAGTTCTGTCGTAGTTTTTGTATTACTATGCAAAGTGTAACGGAATATTTCTCCCGTAGGACTTGTTGGGGGCTGAATTTCCGGATTTACACCTTCCGGAAGATCAATGTTTTTTAATAAATTATTGACCTGTTGTCTTGCAAAAGGATCTTCTACTCCATCATTAAACGTGACTTTAACAACAGATAATCCAAAGAGCGTAGTGGAACGGACGGATTCTTTTCTTTGAACCGGGTTCATCGCAATTTCTATCGGAATGCTCACAAATTTTTCAATCTCTTCCGCACTTCTTCCCGCCCATTGAGTAATGATGGTGATCTCTGTGTTCGTCACATCCGGGAAAGCTTCCACGGGAATATTTTTAAATGAAATTGAGCCCCAGATAATTAAAATTAATGTGCATAATGCAATAAATAATTTATTTTTCAGGCTAAATGCAATGATTTTTTTTATGATTTTATTCATTTTTATTTATTTGTTTTTGTAACCTTTTCAGATATGAAAAAGCTGTTTTCCTTTTTAAAAAGGGTATTCAATGAATGTAAATATTTGCCAACGCAAAATTTCATTCTGTACTTCACATCCGATACCTAATACCTGACACCTGACACCTGACACCTGACACCTGACACCTGATACCTAACTCATTTTGCAATTAATGCATCATATAGAAATACAGCATTTTCAATCACAACTTCTTCTCCTTCCTGCACATTGTCTATGTATGATGCTCCGTTGATTCTTTTAAGGATTTTAACTTCCCTGGTTGAAAGAGAATTTCCTTTTTTAAGAATGATATAATGCCTGCTGTTATCCATAACAATGGATTGGGAGGGAACACAGAGCATAAATTCTTCCTGCTCTTCCCTTACCAGTACAGAAGCAAACATGCCCGGCTTTAATTCTTTGCCTGGATTCTTCAAGTTGATCCTTACTTTCATGGTCCTGGTTTGATTGTCCAGAACGTTATAGATTTTGTCTATTTTTCCTGTGTGAACTTTGTCGTTTCCGGAAAGTGTTTTTATTTGAACCGGGTTATTGGAATGAATTTTTTGAATGTCCGATTCAAACACATTGGCAATGATCGAAACCTCGGAAAGATCTGCGACGGTAAACAAAATATCGTTATGATCGCTCCGTACTTCAGAGGCATTGGAAATAGCTTTGTGAATGATGTAACCGTCTATAGGAGCTCTCAATGTATGAACGCCTTTTGTACCGCCCGTAATTCCCGCTAATTGTTTATTTTTGTAAAGATCGGCAATAGCTATTTTGTGATCCATTTCCGCCTGTGCTACTTCCAGTTTTGTGACCATGTGTTCTTCAAATAGCTCCTTCTGAAATTGAAGATTTTTGCGGGTGTTCTCCACCTGGTTTTCAGATTGCAAAACCTGGCTGGTAATGTCCACAGTTTCGATGCTTTGTATGGTAGCAAGGGCCTGTCCTTTTTTTACATAATCGCCATTCTCCACATATATATGGGTTGTTTTTCCGCTTACAAGCGCGTATACATGCGCCTCCAGGTTTTCATTGGTGGTTACATGCCCGTTTAGTTTTAATTCATTGATCATTTTACTTAAAATAACCGGGGCGGTTTTCAAAGAAGCGATTAAGCTATCACTTATATTTTGGTCCAAAGAAGCAGGATTTGCCTCTTTTTTTTCACAGGCCGTTTGGGTGATCAGCAGAAAAGTGAACAGCATTATTTTTAGATATATTTTCATTGTTTTGTTGTTAAAGATTTAGGTAAAAGATGTTTGAAAAGGATGCGGAAAATCCCCTTCTCCTTCCGGAAAGAATAATTTTTTTTAGTTAAATAAAAATTTTCCTATAGCATAATTCAGTTCTTCAATAGAATTCATTTTTTCATTTTTTAACCGGTAATACTGAAGAATGCTTTCTTTGAAGGATTCCTGATATTGCGCAAAATCCAATAAACTTATCCGTTGTTTTTCCAGGTTTTGTTGCACACTTTTAAGGAGTGTTTCGTAATTAGATAAATAGGTTTCATCCATTTCCAGAAGTGTTTTGTTTGTATTCAGAGCTTTCTGATAGGCAGACTGCAATTCATTTTCAATCAGGAGTTCTTTTAGATCTGCTTCCGTTTTTGCCTGGCCTATTCTGGCTTTCGCAGCTTTTATATTTCCCTGGTTCCGGTTGAATAAGGGAATTGCCAAACCCACTTCCAGCATGGTTGCTTTTGGTACAAAGGCATCTCTTCGTGCATAGGCTGCTCCTACTTTGAGGTTGGGTATTGCCAACGATCTCTCAAGAATGAGGGCATGTTCATTTATTAAAATATTTTTCCGGGCCATTTTCAGGTCCGGCCGGTTTTGGTGGGCGCTATCCAATAGTTCACTCAAGGAATATTTGTCCGGAAAAGAAGCATATTTCTCTTCATTATCTGTTTCAACCACGATGGTTTTATTTGTCAGATTGAGCAATACTCTCAGTTGATTTTGGTTGTCTTCCATCTGGTTGTCTATATCTGTTATTTCAGATAAAAGAGAGTAGTAGAGTGATTTAACTCTGAAAGCATCCTGGAGCGTCACTAATTGTTTCTTCTGTAAACGATCGTAAGATGCAGAGAGATTCTTTAATGCATCAAGCTGCATTTTTAATTTTTGTTGGCTTTCCTGCAAAAAATTAAGTGTGTGAAAATTGGTTCTAAGGGAGAACAAAAGATCCCTCAACAAAGCGGAGAATGAATGCTGTGTGTAATCGTACTGCGTTTGCGCCAGGTTCGTTGCTTTTCTTATTTTACCTCCAAGGGAGAAAAGTTGCTCCAGGCGAAATCCATAATCTCCTGTCCGGTTGCTGACATCGAAAAATTTCTTATCCTCCGGGTTGTAGGCATTTGCGGTGATTTCAAATTCCGGATTATTTAAGAGCCTTGATTGCATGATCTGTGCGCTTGCTTTATCTATTTCAAATCTTGCGGCGATCATATCCAGGTTTTGCTCCGTAAAGATATTTTGAGCGATCTGGATGCTCATATATGTTGTGTCCTGTGCATTTGCTTTGGAAACCCCTGAACTAAGGGCTATCACAAAACATAAGCACAGAATAAGGGTTCTGTACATGGGTAATTATTAAATGGTAGTAAACCATCTTTAAGGTTTACTATTCTGTTTATGAATTATATTGAAGGGAGAATTCCATCATCCTTCTGATGCGGACAAATTCCGGATCATTTAAAGGGTATTTAGTTGAAATACGTTGGTGATTTCTTTACAGGAAAGAATAAAAACTCCGGTAAAAAACACATTGAAACCTTCTGTAAATTAATCTTTACTAATCGTTCATGGATCTTTTCGAAAGATGTTTTTTCGAAACGAATTATTCAGGAAATTTTCTGGCAGTTGATTGTATAACTGCCTGATATAAAAAACAGATACGATTGTTTACAGGCTCAAGGCTTCTTAAATAAAGCACTTCAGTAAATAACAGATGGCTTAAGAAATGGTCGTCTTTGGAGGAGGGATTATAATGTCGTATGACATAAGAGATATAGCTGAATGCGAAATCCAGGAATAATTGATATCGTTGTTAACCACTGGTGGTTTATTCAACAAAGTTGAATTTGGTGGAATGATGCAGGGTGTAATTGTGACAATATTGAAATTTTGTCCATTGTCATTGTCCTCATCATCTGCTGTTTCATCCAGGCCTAAAGTAACCATCACATATTCCACCACACTGTTGATATCATCTACCTGGTTGCCATGCTCATCAAATAAATCATGCTGCGGCACCTGGGGCAGAAACATAGAGGTATTCATGTGTGAGATTAATAATAAAAAGGCAACAAGTCGCTTCATAGACGTGCAAATATATCCTTGTTAATGCAAATCAATTGATAATATTATAACCCGTGACTTACACGCAGAAAAAAAAAGACCGCTTCGGGCGAAGTCTGTCACTTCCCTTGGAGGTCCTTTTATTATTTATTATTTATTATTTTAAATATCTTCTAATTTCAAGCGTACAAAAGCCTCCATGGCTGCATATCTTGTCAATCCAAGTCGGGCATACAGATCAGCGGTGTTGGCGTTTCTTTCTTCCGCTCTTTGCCAAAACTCACGTTCATCCGTACCCTGAAATGGAACACTGTCTTTTTGTGATTGGTGGATAAAAATACCGTAACGTTTTTTCTTTACCTGCTCGGGGCTCATCGGGATAGCCATTTCAATTTCATCGATATTCCATTCTTCCCAGGCACCTTTGTATAGCCATATATAACAGTCCTTCATCCATTCATTGTCTTCGCCGCTATTCCTGATTTGATCCAGGGCAGTTAATACTACATCCAGGCAAACTTTGTGTGTTCCGTGCGGATCTGCAAGATCTCCGGCACAAAATATCTGGTTTGGTTTTATTTCACGAATAAGGTCCACCGTAAGTTTTACATCTTGCGGTCCCATTGGATTTTTTTCAATGGTTCCCGTTTCGTAAAACGGAAGATTCATGAAGTGGATCTGGTTATCTTTTAAACCAACATATTTACAGGTTGCTCTTGCTTCACAGCGACGGATCAATCCTTTTATTTCCCGGATCTCAGGCGTATCCTGTTCAAGGGATTTCTTTTGCGCAAGAAATGCCGTGGCTTTATCATACAAGCCTTTACTAATGGTATTGTCTATATGAAAGATGCTTTCGAAACCTACGGTGAAATCAAGAAAGCGGGTTACAAATTCATCCGTCACCGCGATGTTTCCACTTGTTTGATACGCTACATGTACTTCATGTCCCTGGTCGTGCAGGCGCATGAATGTACCGCCCATGCTTATGATATCGTCATCAGGATGCGGAGAGAACAGTAAGACTTTTTTAGGGAAAGGTTCGCTTCTTTCGGGATGATTCGGTAGATCTGAATTCGGTTTTCCGCCAGGCCAGCCTGTAATGCTATCGCGTAGCATATAGTACACCTGAAGATTTACTTCGTAATTATCTCCTTTTTCAACCAGCAGATCGCTCAGGCCAAATTCATTATAATCATGAATTGTAAGACTAAGAACAGGCTTATTTAATTTTAAGGCCATATTAATCACGGCCGTTTTTATAATTTGTGGTGTCCACTCACATTCTCCGGTTAACCATGGAGATTTGATGCGTGTTAATTCCGATGCAGCTAATTCATCCAATACAAACGTACAATTATCATGATACTGTAATAAGGAGGCCGGTATTTCTTCTATCGGATTTTCTTCTACGGCTTTTTTAATAACAGGAGCTTTTGATTTTCCCCAGGCCATTAAAATAATTTTCTTCGCCTTCATAATCGTGTTCAGTCCCATGGTGATTGCCATGCGTGGAACATCAGAGATATTTCCAAATTCCCGTGAGTTTGTGATCCGGGTGGAGTTGTCGAGGGATATAAGCCTGGTTTTTGAATGTACAGGTGAACCAGGTTCGTTAAAACCTATGTGTCCATTATTTCCAATACCTAATATCTGAAGATCAATTCCGCCTACATCAGCTATTTTTTGTTCGTAGTCGCGGGTATGTTGTTTTATTTCTTCCTTTGGGATCATACCATCCGGAAGGTGGTAGTTTTTAGGGTCAATATCTGTTTTTTCAAAAAGATTTTTTCGCATGAAGTAATGATAGCTATGCACATCATCGATTTCCATTGGATAATATTGATCCAGGTTGAATGTGATCACATTCTTAAAGCTAAGTCCTTCTTCCTGGTGCATTCTTACCAGTTCTGCATATAAGGTAATAGGCGTAGATCCTGTTGCAAGGCCAATAACTGCCATTTTTCCTTCCGCGTTTTTTTCTTTTATTAATTTGGCTATTTCATTTGCCACATATTTAGATCCGTCAAGAGGAGTATGAAATATTTTTACAGGAATTTTCTCCAGAGCATCAGTCAGGTCAAAACTTTTTAGCATAATTGAATTATAATAAAGATGAGTGCCAAATTTAAGGCTTATGAATTTTAAAATCAGCATTTTAATAAAAAACCAATTAAATTTAAAAAACGGCTGACTTTTATAAATAAAAATTAAGAAGGGCGTCTAATTGGGTAACCTGAATAGATGATTTTGTGTTTACGTGAGAAGGGTATTATTTTGGAAGGCTTCTGAAATCTTTTTATTTATTTATTGTTTGTGATCTGACTTGTCTAAAAAATCGAACATAAAAATGTGCATACTTAAAACTTTTAGCTTTCTTATTTTATGGATATTTTCGGGCATTTCTATTTTTGCCCAGCCTTCAAATATCCGGGTTATTGCCTACTATTCCGGCAGTAGTGAAAAACTGGATCAATACCCGGTGGAAAAATTAACCCATATCATTTACAGCTTCTCACATTTAAAGGGAAATGAACTGGACATAGGCAATGAAAATAGTATTGTTACCGTAAAAAAAATGGTGGGATTAAAAAACAGGAATCCAACCTTAAAAGTTATTTTATCTCTTGGTGGCTGGGGTGGTTGCCAAACCTGTTCAGAAGTTTTTTCTTCTAAAAATGACCGGAAGGTTTTTGCCCGATCTGTGAAGAATTTATTGGTAAAATATGGTGCAGATGGTATAGATCTGGATTGGGAATATCCTGCTGTGTCCGGCTTTCCCGGGCATGATTATAAACCTGAAGACCGGAAAAATTTTACCAGGCTGGTAAAAATCTTGAGAAAAACTCTGGGGGAAAATTATGAGATCAGTTTTGCCGCCGGCGGATTTGAAAAATATATGGAAGAAGCCATTGAATGGAAAAGGGTAGCTCCATTGATAAATTATGTGAACCTGATGAGCTACGATCTGGTACATGGCTTTTCTGTCGTAACAGGCCACCATACGCCATTGCATTCTACTCCTGGTCAACTTTTGTCTGTGGATTATGGTGTAAAGCAACTAATTAAAAAGGGAGTATCTAAAGAAAAAATAATTATCGGAGCCGCATTTTATGGCAGGTTTTGGGAGATTGAGCCCGGTGTGAATAATAGCCTTTATCAGCCGGGTAAGTTTTTGAAAAGTGAATCGATCAGGGATATTGAGAAACTTTTAGAAACAGATTCAACTTTTCAGTATTTATGGGATGAAGATGCAAAAGCTCCTTATCTCTATAATGCAATAAAGAACCTGTTTGTGACGTATGATGACCGGAAATCCATTGAATTAAAAACACGCTATGCAATGGAAAATAAAATTGGCGGGATCATGTTCTGGGAACTTAGCCTGGATTATCCGGAGGGAGGATTATTGGATGTGATTCATAATATAAGCGTAAAATAAAAGCAGATTACCACAAAAAAAGGTTGCCAACTTTTAGAAAGTTGGCAACCTTTTTTTTCTTAATTACTTACATTACTTCAATCATTCTATCACGATCTCATCCGCAAATAGCCAGGCACTGTTTCCGCCTCCGGGCAAATTATCAGGAATCTTACCAAGGTTAGCGGCTTTTACTTTTACATAGCGTGTCGTTACATCTACGGGAAAAGTAAATTTTCTTGTATCAGCATCTTTTTTTTGGTCAATATTTTTGGATCCTAACAGGTTGAAATTGCTACCGTCTGCTGAACTAAATACCTCAATTGTTTTCGGTAAATAAATCCAGCTTCCATTCGCGTCCAATGTATTCAGCGTTACTTTTTTTATAGGGGTTTCTTTTCCTAAATCGATAAGAGCCTCTATGTCTTTTCCTCCAAAGCCAAGCCATTCAGAAGCATCCTTTAAACCATTTGTGGTAATCACTCCATTTATAAGTGTGAAAGCTCCAGCACCGGGATATGATTTTGAGGATTCGTCCTTCAGGCTTATTTTTTTGCCAGTGGCTTTATTAAAAAAAAAATCTTTCGAAATGATCGAACTATTACCACCTGCTGTTTCTAAATATGCCTGTATGCTTCCGGAAGAAGAGATCAGCACAGGTTCTTTATACACCTGCCAATCAGTATCCGTATTCTTTTTATAATGAATCACTGCCTCCTTAAAATTGCTTTCTAAATTGTATAGCACACCTGTTTGATCTTTAGTGGGAGATACGCTTTGTTTTAAATCGAAATAAGCTGTACTATAACTGGATCCCCAAAATTGATAGCGGTTAAAAATATCCGTTATGTGCGAGGAGAAGCGGTCCCAGCTTTTCTTTTCTTTCGGCGTCCAGACTACTTCGCTTAGAGCGGTCATACGCGGGAAGATCATGTATTCTACTTTGGATGGATATTGCATGTATTCTGTCCATACATTTCCCTGTGCGCCTAAAATATGTTTTGCATGAGCAGCGTCCAACTTAGAAGGCATCGGGTCATAGCCGTACACTTTGTCCAGGGGAAGGTATCCGCCAATAACCACACTATCTTCATTTTTTGTTTGTGAATGATCAAAATAGCAGTAAGTATTCGGTGTCATCATCACATCATGATTTTGCTCAGCCGCTTCTATTCCACCTTTTTCTCCCTGCCAGCTCATCACCGTAGCATTTGGAGCAAGTCCACCTTCTAAAATTTCATCCCATCCAATAATTTTCCTGCCTTTGCTGTTCAGGTATTTTTCTATTCTCTGAATAAAATAGCTCTGCAAACCATGCTCATCTTTCAGCCCTTTTTCTTTAATTAATTTCTGAGCAAATTCGGATCTTTTCCAATTGGATTTTGGCGCTTCATCGCCTCCAATATGGATATACTTTGACGGGAATAAAGCCAACACTTCATCCAATACATTTTCTAAAAAATTAAAGGTGTAATCTGTCGGAGCGAAGATGTCATCAAATACGCCAAATGTTTGCTGTACCTGCTTTCCTTTTCTGCTACCTGCCCAGGGAGTTTTAGCAGAAATATACGTGTCTTCATCCGGGAAGCAGCTCAATTGAGGATAAGCAGCAATAGCAGCAGAGGCGTGACCCGGCATCTCGATTTCAGGGATAACATTGATGTGTCTGTCCATCGCATATTTTACAATATCTTTTACCTGTTCTTGTGTGTAAAATCCGCCGTAACGCTGATTGGTATTGCCTGTGCCCGGATAGTTGCCAATAATGGTTCCGTTTCTATATCCGCCAACAGAAGTCAGCAATGGGTATTTTTTAATTTCAATTCTCCAGCCCTGGTCTTCTGTTAGGTGCCAATGGAAATTATTGAATTTATGATACGCCAGGTAGTCAATATATTTTTTTATAAAATCTACATCAAAGAAATGACGGGCAACATCCAGGTGCATTCCACGATAATTAAAGCGGGGATAATCCTGGATGGAAACAGCAGGAACAGGATAAGAAGAACTGATTTTTTCAGCAGGTAATAATTGTAGTAAGGTTTGGGTACCATAAAATAATCCTTCATTTCCGCCACCTGTAATGGTGATCTGTTTTTCTGTTGATTGTAATGTGTATCCATCCTTTCTGCCTTTACCGCTCACTTTTAAAATAAGGGCATTTTCTTTCCCTGCTTTTGCTTGTATTGGAAGAGTAAATCCGTATAATTTTTTTAAATAAAAATTAAGCATTTCCGCTTCATGTTTTTCTGTTTTACCTGCCACTAATAACGTTTTATTTGTCAGGATAAATGTTCCCTCATGTTCCGTGATAGATACTGGTTGGGGTACGACAAATACTTCTTTTTGTTGGGCAAAGATGGACGAAGCACACAACAGCAGGAATGCAAAAAGCACGTTCTTAATTTTCATTTGATATATATTTTATTAAGTAAAATTTAGACTGGTGAAAATACGTCACTATTTTCTTTCGGCAATCACAACATTGTGAAGGTCGTGGAAATTTTTATATGTATTAGCCGGCTCATTTTGAAAAGGGTTGTATATTAAAAAAAGCAGTAGAAATTGCTGCTTCCTTTTTCGGGGACTATAATCAGTTTGCCTCATGATTTATTGAAGGTGTTTTTTTGATTTGAATGGAAAGTTTATTCGAAAATTTCCAAAAATATGTTGGCTTATTTTAGGTATTTCGAACAAAAAGTAATTAATTTTGTAGGGCTTTTCTTTGAAATCCGTGTTTTAAAATAAATTTTTTCCATTTAAAATAATGATCATGAAAAATTTACTACACGGTCTGAGTTTCTTCTTTATCTTATTTCCTTTTTCATCCTATGCCCAATTTCCTCAAATGGGGAATCAAAAATTTGATACCACTATTGTCAAAACCTGGGATAATGGCACATGGGTAAATCAATCAAGGTCATTTAATACGTATTCGACAGACTGCATCCTCAATTCAACGACTTTTCAATCGTGGCAAAATAGTGCCTGGTTAAATAGTACCCAGATGACATTCACGTATTTGCCTTCAAAAAAAGTAAGTCAAACTTTATTATATTCCTGGACGGATCCGTCCTGGGTATTGTTTGGGCGGAAGACAAATACCTATAACGCCGCGCTTCAACTTACGAAGGATTTAACGGAATTATATTTTAGCAATATTTGGATGGGGTCCAGTCAGAATTTTTATACCTATGATGGGAATGGTTATTTGATCACCCAAATAGGACAATCCTGGAATGGAACGCAGTTTCAAAATTCCACACGAACTGATTATACCAATGCTGCCGGAGGATTGATAATAAGTGATCGCACACAAAGCTGGTCCGGCTCAGCCTGGGTCAATAAGGATAGTTCGCATTATGAATATAATGGAAAGAACCAAATCACCTCTTCCATATCTTTTAATTGGGCGGTCAATCAATGGGTAAATTCTGATAGAAGTACCTACACGTATGTAAATAACTTGTTGACACAAGAGCTTGACCAGAATTGGATAAACAATGCCTGGGTAAACACCGGCAGAATAACCTTGACGTATGATAATTTTGAAAGACTTAAAAGCCTGCTGGAGCAAACATGGGACGTTCTAACTCAAAATTGGATAAATTCCTCTCTCGAAGAATTTAGTTATACAGCCTCCTGCGGGGCATTGCCGCTTACTTTGATCAGTTTTGACGCCGATGTAAAATCCGGGGATGTACACTTAAAATGGAAAACAACGAATGAAATAAATACTTCCGGCTTCATGATTCAAAAGAGTACGGATGCAGTGCATTTCAATACAATCGGAAATGTGCCATCCACCGGCGGAAAAACGATTAATCAATATTCCTTTGAGGACATAATACTAAATGATCAACCCGGAATTCTTTACTACCGGTTACTCATGAACGATATTGACGGTAAATCCACTTTATCAGATATTAAAAGAGTCGATATCAATTCAAGAGGAAGCCTGGCTTTTTTTCCGAACCCGGTTAAGGATCAAATTATTTTTGTACATCCCAAAACTCTGCTGAATGCGGATGTGCGGATAATAAATCAAAGCGGAAGTCCTGTTTTAATTCAGAAATTTGGAAACATTACAGGGGGAACAAGAAACACAATAGATGTATCTGTATTACCAAAAGGGATTTACATGATTCAGATCAGTGATAGGAATACAATTAGCACAAAAAAGTTCTTGAAGGAGTAGGTATTAAATTGATTTAAAAATTAGAAAAAGCCGATGAAAGAATCACCGGCTTTTTTCGTTTTTGAATAACCCCCAAATTGTGAAACCATAAGCAATGCGTTGGATCAGGATATTCACCAAACAACTCTTCAATATCTCAATAACCATTTATTAAAATACACAAATCACGAAACCTATTTCACTTCTATTAAATCTAAGAGTTCAAACACGAATTTCAGGTATGAATTACACGAATTTTTTTATTTTTCTCTAAAACGTATTTTATCAAATCGAATCAGGCTGTAGCCGGAAGGAGCACTAAATTTTTTTTATAAATTATCAATAACCCGTTTTAATTTTTCACCAACCTGACCTGCTATATTGCCAAGGAACTCATTTTTAACGGCCATCATGGAGGCTGCGGGGTCCACAGCAGAAACTTCTATATTACCATCTTCAAGTTCCTGTACAATAACATTGCATGGAAGCATCGTACCTATTTTACTTTCAGCTTTCAATGCTTCATAGGCAAAGTGTGGATTGCAGGCACCCAGGATGCGGTACTTTCTAAAATCTACATCCAGTTTCTTTTTTAGAGTATCTGTTATGTCAATCTGAGTGAGTACTCCAAAGCCTTCTTTTTTTAATTCACCTGTAACTTTTTCAATGGCCGTATCAAAATCTTCCATTAAAACTTTTGAAAAGTAGTAATCCATATTTTAGTTTTTTTAATTGTTTAAATTATTGAAGTAAAGTTGCGGTAATAAAAGTTGCTTTTCAGCTGCTTAAGTTACATAAGACTTAAAATGAAAAAGCTGTTGTTCGAAAATAACAACAGCTTTTTCATTAATTTTTTAAGGTGTAATAATTACTTTCAGGGCCTTTTCTTTTCCTGCATTTCCGAATACCTCATAAGCCTTCATAATTTCCGACAGTTTGAAATGGTGCGTGATCAATTTATTGGGATCAATTTTTTCGGATAAAACCACTTTTAATAGCATGGGAGTGGTATTTGTATTTACCAGGCCTGTCCTTAAAGTGATATTTTTTATCCAAAGGTCCTGAAGTTTAAGATCTACGCTTTTACCATGTACGCCCACATTGGCTATATGTCCTCCCGGACGGATAATGTTTTGACAAACATCGAAAGTGGCGGGATAACCAACCGCTTCAATCGCCACATCTACGCCATCCTCAGTTTCGGACATGATCTTTTTGATCGGATCTTCTTTAGAGGAATCAATAATATCGGTGGCTCCGAATTTTTTTGCCATCTTTAACCGGTTTGCATCCACGTCGATCATGTAAATTTTTGCCGGGGAGTAGAATTGGGCAGTTAATAATACCGACATACCAATAGGACCTGCACCTACAATAGCAATTGTATCACCCGGTTTTACATTTCCATTCAGGACACCAATCTCATGCCCCGTAGGTAATATATCACTTAGCATCACCAATGCTTCTTCATCTGCTCCTTTTGGAATGTGGTGAAGGCTGTTATCTGCATGAGGGATACGCACGTATTCTGCCTGTGTGCCATTAATTAGATGACCAAGAATCCAGCCGCCATCTTTACAATGTGAATACATTTGTTTTTTACAATACTCGCAGGTGCCATCGGAAGTAATACAGGAAATGATTACATGCTCCCCTTTTTTAAATCCTCTGACACCCGTGCCTACAGATTCAATCACACCTACTCCTTCATGCCCAAGCGTGGTTCCTGGTTTGCAGGACGGAGTTTTACCATGTAATATGCCCAAGTCCGTTCCACATATTGTGGTCTTCAGGATTTTTACGATGACATCCGTAGGTTTTTCAATGACTGGTTTGGGAATTTGCTTCAATTCAATTTTACCGGGGCCGCCATAAACAAGCCCTTTCATAGTTTCTTTATTTGATTTCATGTGATTGTTTTTTAAACGTTTAATAATTGTATTTTTTATTTTGATAAAAACATATTTTAAACTGCACAGCACTCTAAAGAAAGAACAATTTGATCCGCTGAATTTAGGCAACCTTTTTAGAAATATTTAGTATCACAATCACCCTTTTTCCTGATTGTAGTCACCTGTAATTAGCCCCCGGAAATGTTTTTTAGAAGTAACTTTGCAAATTTTAGAAAAAACAAGGACTTTATTTCCGGAATGAAATTAAGAAAGTCTTTTACTTATTACGTCGTAAGTAACTCTTTCAGTTATCCTTTGTTTGTTTAGTCTCTATTCGCTTCGGGATGCAGGAAAATATATGATCGCATTTAGTTTCAATGAATCAGGATTGAAATTTTACGCGTAATTACTTAAGCTAATGGATCCTTTTGTTACCTATTTATAATGTTGAACGAGATAAAATAAATTAACTGAAACTTTTTTTTAGTTTGAGCAGCCTGTTTCTTAGGAATCTCTCTCTATAAGTCCGGTGATGTTTCGCTAAAAACAACATTAAAAACACCGTCTTAAAATTTGTTTAAAAATGCAGTTGTATTGCAAACTGAATCTTCAATTTCTCCTTAAGGTGTTTATTTTATTAAACTTTTTTATTGACCCGGTTGAAGATGTAAACGATTAATCGTTGTTACATATATAATTACAGGGGAAGCATTGTTCTTCTTAAATAATCCCTGCTTACATATTATAGTGTACGGTTTATCTGATGTTCTATCTTAAAATTCTCTCCTGCATTTAATAATAAAAGCGGCGGCCTGCTGTACGCTTTAACCTTGTTCCCATGAAGGTTTTAAGTAGAACTTCGCCTTGATGTACGTAAAAAAATGATACGATGCATTTATTTACAATCATTTTTCTTCCTGTTTTACATCATGAAATGGCGTAAATCCTAAATATACATTTGCAGTATCAATTTAATAAAAATTAATCAATCAAATAAATACAGAATTATGAAATCACATTTTAAAGTTCAAATCCGGGGAATGTTTATAAAATCCTTAATGAGTTTTCTGCTGGTAGCTTCCGGATCTATACTTACCATAGTATCGGCACAAACAGCTTTTAAAACCACTTCCGCAGAAGTTAGTGTAAACGGAAAGTCCAATATTCATGATTGGGATATGAAAACTGAAGCCGGTAATGCGAATGCTTTGATGACTATGACTAATGGAGAACTTACAGGTATCAAATCACTGGATTTTATTATGTTGGTTAAAAGTATGAAAAGTGGTCAATCTATTATGGATACAAGAGCACAAAAAGCGTTAAAAGCAGATGCTCATCCTAATATTACTTACAAACTTACTACTGCAACCGTTACTTCTACTGCAAAAGGTAAATACACAATTAAAACGGAAGGTAATCTGACCATTTCAGGTGTTACCAAGCCAGTATCCATGACGGTTAATGGTGTTTCCAATAGTGATGGAAGCATTCAGATTACCGGTACAAGGAAAATGAAAATGTCCGAATTTAAAATTCCACCTCCATCTTATATGCTGGGTGCAATGAAAGTGTACGACGACTTAACAATCTCATTTAATCTTAAATTAAAATAATCAATCAAAATCTAAATGTCTATTCAGTTAGACACCACCAAAATCAAACGACAAAAAATTTTAAAACACTTTTATTCTCATTATCATGAAAAAATTAATCTTAAACAGCCTTAAAAGTTCATTGCTTTTGATGCTTTTCGCTCCCTTCGCCTCGAATGCGCAAATGGGCAAGGTTTCAAATCTGAGGCCTTACGACAAAACCGGTATAAATGTTTATGAAACACCTAAACAAAATGACAAAGAAGTATTTGATGGCCTTCAGGTTCGCTTCGGTGCTGGATTTACCCAGTCTTTCCAAAACCTGAAACACGAAAACAAGGCGACACTTCCTGCAAATGCTCTTTATAAAATAACACCGGGATTTAATACAGCAAATGCCAACCTATTCATGGATGTGCAGTTAGCAGACGGTATCCGTTTGAACCTGACCAGTTATTTATCATCCCGTCACCACAATGAAACCTGGGTTAAAGGTGGATACATTCAGTTTGATAAACTACCTTTTAAAGGACAATTCTGGACTAACCTGATGGAGATTGCGACTATTAAAGTTGGTCATATGGAGATTAACTATGGTGATGCTCACTTTAACAGATCAGATGGAGGTCAAACCATTTATAACCCATTTGTAGAGAACTACATCCTGGATGCTTTTACAACAGAAATCGGTGGAGAGGTTTATTTGCAAAAAAATGGTCTTATCGGAATGTTAGGTGTTTCCAACGGTATGATTAAAGGAAATATTGATGAACAGGTTCCAACAGTTAAAGATGATAACATTAAAAAATCACCGTCTATTTATTTGAAAGGTGGATTTGACAAACAAGTTACTGATATGGTTCGGTTGCGTTTAACAGGATCTTACTATCATAATGGAAGCTCTGGCAGTAACACCCTTTATGGTGGAGATCGTGCGGGATCTAATTACTTCGCAGTAATGGAAAAAGCAGGAACAAACGTTACGTCAAATGCTTTCTCTGGTCGTTTAAATCCTGGTTTTTCTAAAAAAGTAGATGCGATTCAGTTGAATGCTTTTGCAAAAATCTCTGGCCTGGAATTAACAGGTAACTACGAAAATGCAAGTGGCAGATCAAAAGCTGAAAGTGACAACAGGAAAGTTTCTCAAATCGCAGTAGATGGGGTATATCGTTTCGGAAAGGATGAAAACTTATTCGTAGGTGCGCGTTACAATACAGTAACAGCAAGATTGGCTGGAACAACCGACGATATTGAAATAAATCGTTTGTCAGCAGGTGCTGGCTGGTTCCTTACCAAAAACATCTTATTGAAAGCTGAAATTACAAATCAAAAATATCTTGATTTTGCTCAAACAGATTACCGTTATGGTGGTAAATTCAACGGCTATGTAATACAAGCGGTTGTAGGATTTTAAGATTTCAGATTAAATAATCAGAAAGGCCCGGACTAATTAATTTTAGAACTGGCCTTTTTGGTTTATTTTAGGCCTTCAGAGTTTTAAATTATATGCTTAAAAAGAATTTCGGTTACCTTTTACTACTTTTTTTGCTTAACGCATCATTCAATCCGTTTGAGAAAACTTCCTTTCAGACAGAAAAAATGCGTTGGATCTGTGTGAAGGGAGGATCCTTACGTGTAAATGGAAGTACCAATGTTAATAAATTCAATTGTGATATTACAGGTTACAGTAATCCGGATACACTCATCGTATATAAAACTGTTGCAGGCACTCAATTAGAAGGAACTGTAAACCTGGACATAGGGCATTTTGATTGCCATAACTCTATTATGACAAGTGATTTGAGGAAGACTTTAAAAGCAAAAGAGTTCCCATTATTAAAGATCAGGTTTCTTAGTCTTAGTAAATTTCCGGGATTAAAACCCTTGCAGGAGGATGTAAAGGGATTGGTAGAGATCCAGTTAGCAGGAGTTACCAAACGATTTGATGTTGCCTATAAAATTTCAATGGGACCGGATAAAATCATTCACCTTGTAGGAACACGTAATGTAAATTTTACAGATTTCTCCATCGTGCCTCCACGCAAAATGGGAGGAATGATCAAAACAGATAACCAGCTTGCTATAGAATTTAAACTTGACTTCAGGCAGTATGACTAACTGAAGGATTCAATTTTGCCAGGATCATTCCTGAAATCACTGCCTGGATAAAACCATAAAGCAACCAACTGGAAACCATTGCTATAGTTATATCCATAGCACTGAAAGTAATCCACATAATAGGTAAAATAGCGATCAGGACGTAGACAAGGCCAAAATGAAGCGCTTTAATGACCAAAGGCCCGTGGAAAATACCTTTAAATTTGGCCCAGAACCAGGATAGCGCCATGCTAATAATAAACGCATGCATATAAAAAAGTACATCACGCTCTCCATCAGAACTGAAAAGTGGATTGTTATATTCTATAAATAACGACGGAAAAAATTGTACAGCAAGCCAAAGCCCTCCGTAGCTTAATATGAATAATACGACTCCGGTGATTAAACCTGGGATAATTACTTTTTTCATTTTCTATTGTCGTTTTTATTTTTTATAGAATGGTTGATGCCAGTAGCTTTCAGGTAAATTTATATGAAATAGCCGGTTTCGTTCCTGTCATTTTTTCTAAAAATATGCCTGGTTAGAATGGCTTTACTTTGGAGCCTTTTTAAAAAGCCGAAATTAAACTATTTTTATTCATTTATTTACAATTGTCTACTTCGGGTGCATTTCAAATTGTCGCGGGTTGGTGGGGATTGCTATGGAAAAAACAAATCTTTTTTAGGCTGCTTTTTTATAGTTGTCCACATACATTTTCTGGTTATTCACAACCGCCGCTGCTCTAAGTACAATTTTATTGCTT
>JBBSUB010000036.1:0-24263 GCA_038235345.1 Chitinophagales bacterium | reverse complement strand
CCTATTTTGAATCCGTTATTGTAGATTTCTATCTTGTAATTTCCTGTTTGAAAATCGCTGTTTTGAGACCACTCGATTGTTACCGGAACTTTCTGTCCCTGCTCATAATTCACCTGGATTTTTTTTGTAAAAGATCTTTCTACACCGTCACGTGTATAAAACTTCCCTGATCCAAGAGCCTCGACAGATACCGGATTACCATCCGGAGAAGTTATGGATACATAAATATCTTTTGGACCAGATTGTGTAATCCTATTTTCATCCACAACAAAGGAGATCCTCAATTTATCCACTTTTTTAGCCTTTGTAGTTTCTTTTTCCTTTCCGCCGTTTCTTTCTTTTATACCAATGATACTAAAATTGGAAGCATGCAAAGTGGAGCCGATATCTATGACATCTTCCTTTTGTTTGATCACATTTCCAGCAGAATCAAGATTTTTCTGCACAACATCCCGTTGTTGGGTAACAACCCTTTTTTCCTCTGTAAGTTGTACATTTTCAGCTTTTAGGGATTCTATTTCAGCTACGTAGGTTTCTATATTTCCTTTTAATTGTGCTACCAATCTTTTCGCTTCTGCCAATTGGGAGGCAGTCGCATTCTTATCGTTTAAGATTTTTTGAACCCTGCTTCTTAATGCATCAATATCCTTGTCCTTTGTTTTTAATAAACTATCTGCTTTTACATTGGATGTCTTAAGAGCATCCAGTCGCAGGGCAGCGTCATCTAATTCCCGTTGTAATTCATTCCGGGAAGAATCGCTGTTGACAATTTGCGTGGTTAATCCCTCTGTTATCTGGCGGGTATTATTCTTATCATAAATTATATAACCCCAGGTACCCAATAACAATATTACCAATGCCGCGGTGAGAATATTACGTCCACTATTACTTTTTTTGACTTCGATATTGGAGGTTTTTTCTGCCTCGGGAAAGTTTTCGTAATTCATGTGTAAGTTTTTTGATTGTAAATAAAAAAGCTGCAAAAATAATGCTAAACGAAAGTAATGTGTAATTATTAAATATAAACAGAAAGCATGAAGTTAAATCTAAAATTTTATCTTTGAAAAATGAGTTCGCTGTCTATTATCTCTTCCTGGAAAAAAAATATATTTAAACCGCTTTACTGGCTCGAAGGAGAAGAGGAGTTCTTCATCGATGAAGTGATGGATTATGCAGAGAAAAGCATATTGTCCGAAGCCGATGCATCCTTTAATTTAACTGTTTTTTATGGCAAGGATGCCGATTGGGCAGCCATTGTTAATGCCTGCCGCCGATACCCCATGTTCGCTGAAAAACAAGTTGTGTTATTGAAAGAGGCTCAGCAAATGAAAGATCTGGATAAACTGGAGTCCTACATAGCCAATCCTTCTGCCACAACTGTTTTTGTGGTTTCTCACAAGGGCAAAGTAATTGATGGCCGGAGCAAACTGGCAAAGATTCTTAAGAAGCATGGTGAAATATTTCAATCAAAAAAGATCTATGATAACCAACTGCCTGCCTGGGTAAACGGGTACATACAATCCAAAGGTTTTCAAATAGCTCCAAAGGCATTATCCCTGCTCGTAGATCACGTAGGAAACGACTTATCCAGGATTGTGAATGAGGTCGAAAAATTATCGATCAATCTTACAACTCAAAAAAATATTACAGAAGATGACATTGAAAAATTCATTGGAGTAAGCAAGGAATATAATATTTATGAATTACAACATGCTCTCAGTATAAAAGATCAGGCGAAAGCGATCCGGATTATCCAATATTTTGAAGCAAATCCCAAAGCAGTTCCAATACAATTAATTCTTCCTTCTTTATATGGATATTTTATTAAAATTATGACTGCCCTGCAGATGCCGGACCGGAGTGAAAGGGCATTACGGCCTTTATTTTTTAATAATCCCTTTCTCGTAGACCAGGCCTTAATAACCATTAAAAACTATACTTTTTCACAATTGGAGGGAATCGTACTTCTGCTGCATGAATATAATTTGAAAAGTATCGGGATTAATAGCCATAATGCTTCTGCTGCTTCTCTCATGAAAGAATTGAGCTATAAAATTGTGAACGTGTAGGAGTGAGGTTATAAACACGAATTTTAAGCACGAATTACACGAACTGAAATACATGCTTTATCTACTACCTACTACCTACTACCTACTACTTGTTTCCTGTTACCTTATACCTAAAAAAAACAGCGCAAACTTTTCGTTTGCGCCCTTGCTGAATCCAGCTATTTTAATATTTTTTCTCTTTAAAATCCTTTCTTTTATCTCGAATACACATGAGGTAAAGTATGTGGTTTTGATAAACTATCCCCCCGGTGCATTTGACTTCTAAGTAAAACAGTATCAGCATTGGTAGGAGTTCCTACCGCTATATCATGAACTTTTGGACGATGTGGCGTATTGCAGGAAGTAAATGCAGCTATAATCAATAGAGCAAAAAGAGGTTTAATTAATTTCATGTTATGTTTTTTTAAGTTTTGCAAAAGTAAAACTATTTTTATACCTGCAAAAGCTGAATTATTTAAATTGATTTTTTTAATGTGCCGGTGGAATTTTTTGAGAACCTTCACCGCCTATTCCATCTTCTTTTTTCTCCCATACAAGTGCGCTGGCACCTAGTATAGCTGCATCAGATTCTTTTAATTCACTAAAAATTAATTTCACTTTATTTTGAAAAATCGGGAGCAGATTTTTTTCCATGCTTTCCTTCACAGGGTCTAATAATATTTTCCCGGCTTTAATAACTCCTCCAAATAATATAATGGCTTCAGGGGAAGAGAACATGACAAAATTTGCCAGGGCTTCACCCAATATTTGCCCTGTGTATCTAAATACTTCCAGAGCAAGTTTGTCCTCTTTAAACGCGGCATCAGAAACTGTTTTGGAAGTTATTTCATCATGGTTGATATTTCTAAGCAAACTTTCAACACTGATCTGCTCATCCAGCATTTCTTTTGCTGTAATGGCAATACCAGTAGCGGATGCATATGCTTCGAGGCTGCCGTGCGCACCTGTGCCCCAATGTAGTCGTCCACCGGGACGAATAATTGTGTGACCAAGCTCACCGGCAAAGCCATCGTGGCCATAAATCATTTGTCCATTTGCTACTATTCCACTTCCGACACCTGTTCCTAAAGTAATCATGATAAAATCCCTCATACCTCTCGCTGCTCCATACATCATTTCTCCTACCGCCGCTGCATTTGCATCATTGGTAAGCGTGCACGGTTTTTTAAACCTTTCTGTAACTATTTTAGCAAGAGGTACAATTCCTTTCCATTGCAGGTTCGGAGCATACTCAATTGTGCCGCTATAATAATTTCCATTGGGAGCACCAATGCCAATGCCTTTAATATAGTCCATGCCGCCTACTTCCTTAATGGACGGTTGTAACTCTTCATATAATTGGTCAATAAAGAGATCAATGTCCGTATATTTTTTAGTCTCTAATTCTCCCGTGCTTAATATTTCGCCACGGTGATTTACGATACCAAATTTTGTGTTAGTTCCACCTATATCTATGCCTATGGCATATTCTAAAGGATTGTCCATACGTATATGTTTATATGCATTAGCAATATGATTTAATTCTTCCGTTTTTTATTTTATTAATGCTGAACACCCGGATATTCATCCTGTAGCGGGCCTTCGGGTGATAATGCGGCAGCATCATCTTCAACCGGTGCGTCATAACTTATTCCCTGTCTTTTTAAAATGCCTTGTACCATGAAGGCAAATAATACAATATAAGCAAAACAGATTAGTGGAATCCAATAAGATTGGTGAATACCATATCCTTCTACAGTGCTTCCGGATTGTAAAAGATCGGCCAATTTACCCTGGATAGGCGGAATAATGCCTCCGCCAAGGATCATCATGATCAGGAAGGCTGAACCTTGTGTTGTGTATTTTCCAAGCCCTGCTATTGAAAGCGTAAATATAGCCGGCCACATAATGGAACAAAACAAACCGCCACTTAAAAAGGCATAAACTGCAAGATTTCCTGTAGAGAAAATTCCAATAGCCATAGCCGTTACTCCAAGTAAACCGAATATTAACAGCATCCGTGCAGGCTTATCTTTACTTACATAAAATGCACCGATTTGTACCAATACACAAATAACGTAGTAATATAAAATGGACACATTGTATTGTGATAAGGCATTTACACCAAGTACAATTAAAAAGGCTACCAATGGAACTATAAAAGTGAGCATTTGTTTTGTTGAAGGTTTAAATTCAAAAGCAGAAATTGAACCTACCCATCTGCCAATCATTAAACTTCCCCAATACATGGAAATAAATAGAGCAGCTTCAGATGTAGAATGGCTTCCAAAAGCTGGTTTGCTGATCAGTTCACTCAAATTACTTACAATCGTTACTTCTGTACCCACATATAAAAACAGTGCAAGCATTCCTAAAACCAATTGTGGATATTTCATTGCACCCCAACCATCGGGTTTTTTAGTCGCACGATAATTCATGATCAATAAGCCTAAAATAACGACAGCCAATGCACCGAATAGCCATTTCATCCGATAACTTTCCATATCGAGTATCTCGGCTTTGGTGGCATTTGTAAGATCTACCTTATAACTGCTGAATACCGGAACGAACATGACAATCAATAATCCAGTCATAATCAACAGGGCAGTGAGTGCATTATTAGCTTTCTCAAATTTTTCCGTGGAAATACCCTTGGGTACTTTTTTAGAAAAATGAAATAAAGTTGCTGCACCTATAAAAAGCAGGCCAACACAACCGTAGAGGATCATCACTTTGCTTAATCCAAGTCCGGCAATTTGTTCATCTGTAACCGCGGCAGTTGTTCCAAACAATGCAAAGGCTACGACTAACGGTCCGATCATTGTTCCGAAAGAATTGACACCTCCACCAAGGTTTACCCGGCTGGCTCCGGTAGAAGGATCGCCCAACATAATAGCAAAGGGTTGTGCGGCTGTTTGTTGCAATGAAAATCCAAGAGCTACAATAAAAAGCCCTACCAACATGCCGGTGAATATGTTCGCATTTACAGCTACGATCATGGCAATAGCGCCCAAGGCTGAAAACAACAAGCCATATACGATGCTTTTTTTATACCCCCATTTTGCAACAAGGTCTTTTCCGCCAAAAGCGCCATAGGCAAATAACACAAGGGCTCCCAGGTAATAGGCTCCATAAAAAGCAAAATCAATCAACTGGCTCTGAAACTGATCCAGGTGGAAATAATGTTTACAAAAAGGAATAAAAATACTATTGCCCGCAGCAATAAATCCCCAAAAGAAAAACACTGAAATTAATGTAGTCAGTGCTCCATAATTCGTTGGTTGTAACGGTTCGGAAGAATTTCTCTTCGAAGAGGTTACGGTCATGGATGGTGTAGCCATTGATGTATAAATTTTTTTGGAATGAAACTAATTGTTCTTTTTCAAAAAAAGAATATTAAATTTTAAAAACAGGTTTTTTGATTGTAGCCGGTTTAATCGACTTCTTTTCACGCAATCAATTTTCATGTATTTAAATAATTTTCCAAGGTATCATTTTTTATTTTAAAAAATAAATCTTCAATTAAAATGGTCATTAATCCAAAACGACTTATTTTCAGCAAATGGAAATAATTCATGTAAGCGCGGAATGCTACCCGGTTGCCAAAGCTGGCGGTTTAGGAGATGTAGTAGGAGCGTTGCCAAAATATCAAAACAAATTGGGGCACACTTCTAAAGTGGTGATGCCTATGTACCGGACACCTTTTTTATATAAGAACAAATTTGAAGTAGTACACAAAGGTGCGTTTGGGATGGCCAATTACTGGCTGGAGTACACGGTAATCAAAGAATCAGATAATATCCTGGGTTTTGACTTATACCTTGTGGATATTTTTGGACTCTTAGACCGGGAAAAAGTGTATGGTTATGATGATGATCAGGAACGCTTCCTGGCTTTCCAGATTGCTGTTGTCGATTGGTTAAGCAAGTGGCAACATCGTCCGGATATTGTGCATGTGCATGATCACCAGGCTGCTTTAATTCCTTTTATGATGCAGAATTGCTATGCCTATAGAATGTTAGGTTCTATTAAAACAATTCTGACCGTACACAATGCTCAATACCAGGGATGGATGGGGTGGGATCAGGCTCATTTCCTGCCGGATTATGATCGTTGGAAATCGGGAATGCTGGAATGGAATAAAATGATCAATCCATTGGCAAGTGGAATAAAATGTGCTTCAAAGGTAAATACAGTAAGTCCGGGATACCTGGAAGAATTGCGGTATGAAGCGAATGGTCTGGAGATGCTTTTTGAGTACGAAAGAGGAAAGTGTTATGGAATTTTAAATGGAATTGATGCTGAAGTTTGGGATCCGGAAACAGATACTTACATCGAAGAGAACTTCAACCTAACCAATTTTAAAAAGAAGAAAAAAGCAAACAAAGATGTTTTGTGCAAACAATTTAACCTGGATCCGGCAAAACCGCTCATTGTATTTATTGGTAGATTGGTGGGTGAAAAAGCGGCAGATCTTTTACCTCAGGTGATTGGTGATTGTATCTATTATATGGAAGGCAGCATGAATTTCCTGGTTTTGGGAAGTGGTGAAAAAGAGGTGGAAGCAAGATTAACTGAAATGCAAAGTCATTTCTTTGGGTATTACAATTCTATGATCGGATATAATGAAAAGCTGAGTCATCAGATGTACGCAGGAGCAGACTTTTTGTTGATGCCAAGCAGGGTAGAACCGTGTGGGCTTAATCAAATGTATGCCTTGCGCTATGGTACAATTCCGATTGTAAGACGTACAGGAGGTTTGAAAGATACGGTGATTGATTATGGGGAAAAGGATGGTTTTGGTATTTGTTTAAATGATGCTACGGTAGGCGACATATCGAATGCAGTTTACCGGGCTGTAGATTTATATTCGAATAAAGAAAAAACAAATAGCATCGTAAAAAAAATAATGCAAATAGATCACAGTTGGGAACAAAGTGCCGAAATTTATATTAACTTGTATAACGCCTGATAAAGCGCATAATTATATTAGGAATAAGCGAAAAAAAATTGATAATTTAAAAAAAAGGAGTAAAAATGGACAAGAATATGTTTATTAGTCAGTCAGTCATAACAATGATTTTAGGAGGAGGTGCAGGATCGCGTCTTTACCCGCTTACAGACAGCAGAAGCAAGCCTGCCGTACCTATTGCGGGAAAGTATCGTTTGGTGGATATACCCATTTCAAATTGTATCAATTCAAATATCAACAGGATATTTGTATTAACTCAATATAATTCTGCTTCCCTGAATAAACATATCAAAAATACCTACCAGTTTAGTCCATTCAGCATTGGGTTTGTGGATATCCTGGCAGCAGAACAAACACCGGATAATCCGCAATGGTTCCAGGGTACAGCTGATGCTGTTCGTCAGTCAATCCGACATTTAAGCAACTATGAATTTGAGCACGTCCTTATTCTTTCCGGTGATCAACTTTATCAAATGGATTTCGGAAATATGTTCCGCACGCATGAGAAGAATAATGCAGATATAACGATTGCAACCATTCCTGTAACTCAGAATGAAGCAACAGAATTTGGAATCCTGAAATCAGATGAAGATAACCGTATCGTTTCCTTTATTGAAAAGCCGGGTCTGGATATACTGCCTGACTGGGTAAGCGACACGAAAGAAGAAATGCAGGGGCAAGGTAGAAATTACCTGGCTTCCATGGGTATCTATCTTTTCAAAAAGCAAGTATTGATGGATCTTCTGGAAAAACATCACACGGAAGCTAAGGACTTTGGTAAAGAGATCATCCCATCGGCCATCAATAATTATAATGTATTTAGTTATCAATATGCCGGTTACTGGACAGATATCGGAAATATTTCTTCCTTTTTTGAGGCAAATCTTGGATTGACCCAGGAACTTCCACTTTTTAATTTGTTTGATAATGATAAGAAAGTATATACCCGGCCAAGAATGCTTCCTCCTGCAAAGATCAGTGGTACAACGATCATTGATACCATAGCAGCAGACGGTTGTATTATTCATGCAGAAAGAATTGAGAATAGTGTTGTCGGAATTCGTACCCGTATTGGCCATCACACTCAAATCTACAGATGTTACCTGATGGGAACGGATTATTATGAAACCATCGAAGAGATGGCTTTCGCGGCTGAAAAGGGATTGCCTAAAATAGGTATCGGGGATAATTGCTTTATCAGTAATGCGATCGTTGATAAAAATTGCCGCATAGGAAATAATGTTCGTATAAACGGCGGAGCTCATTTAGAAAATACTGACCATAAATTATACACTGTAAAAGATGGGATAGTCGTTGTGAAAAAAGAGGCTATATTACCGGATGGTTATGTTATAGGGTAGTAGTTAGTTTGAAGTTTGAGGTTTTTAGTTTGAAGTTCAATGCGAATGATTCAAAACGAAGTATCCAACCCAAAGCATTCAACAAGATTTTATTTCAGGATAGCCGCAAATTGCCATAACAATGGTGGAAGTGGCTATCCTTTTTTAATTTCTTTAAATCATTGAAAATATTATTCAGCAAAAAAATTATTCGTTGTTATTAATGAGGTATATTTTCTGCTCCTTACTGATCTTCCTGGCCATGACTGCATTTTCTCAAAGCAAGGTAAAAGATGATACATTAAACCTCCGGATGGGTATAAACAGTGGACTGAATACAGAACTGCCTTCCGCTTCGGACTTGGAGTTCAGAAATCTTTCTCCACAGAACTTGGAATTAGCAGGCATAAATATATGTACAATGACCTTGGATTTGCATCAAAAGCTTTCTACGCTTCAGTAGAATGGACGCCTGCATTTTCCAAAGAGGATCAACCGGTTTATGCTTTTAAAACCGGTTATGAAATGAATGCAAGAGCATTAGCCCCGGGACTGGAAGTAAAATACCAGACGGATTTCAGGCATGAAGATATTGTGCTTACTCCTAAAATTGGTATCGGCGTTATGGGCATTGTAAACCTGTTTTATGGCGTGAATATTTCTACCATGAACAGCCCATTTCCAAATATTGGGAGCAACCAATTTTCTATTGTGTGTAACTTGAACCGGAAAGTTCTAAAAAGAAAAAAGACTATTTGAAAAATAGCCTTTATAGTATCATTTCCTAAATTTCCACCGACCAGATATTTTGGTCTGAATTTCCGCCCCAATTTGTAAAAGTCTTTCTTAAGAGATCAGCTAGTTTATTCCGGGTAGTTTTTTCAGCTTTTCCTTTCGGAGGTACAATAGCCGTAGCATTAATACCCGTTACGCTTACTTTAGTCGCATACCAGGTAGTATGCAGCCTGTTTATCACTAATCCCATAATCATTCCGGGAAGACCATTAAAACTTTCAGGACCGCCGGGAATCATGATCTCATCCGCATAGAAGGCAACGACAAACACAGAATCCATAATGATCGTCGTAGCCCTTCGACAATTAAAACCAGCGATTTCCCTGAATTCATTCGTGATCTTCCATTTGGCATTTCGCAGACTGTCTTCCATGAGATATGTTTTCTCAAAAACATTCTTAATTGACACGGATCTCTTGTTTTCAAAATCACTGTATACAATGTTATCACTGGCAGGGCTCGACATAAAAAATCCTCTGCGTATTTCTTCTTTTTGCTGAGCCGGCGAATAGAGGGATTTTTTTCCGTCAGATTCAAAGGTGAAAAATGAAGAACTGTATTGAGGTGAATTCTGTTTCATGCGGTCACCAAATTCGCCGGGAGGAAGGCCTGCCCAAACATTTACCTGGCGTTCAAATTCTATTTTGGCTTTCTCAATTATTATAGATTGTGCAAAAGTGTTTTGAGCAAACAAAATTGTAAAAGCGATGAGGATTTTTTTCATAATTAAAACATTATTCTTGGTCCGGAAGCAGGTTTTGCGCCCGAGGTATTAAAGTTGTAAGTGAGTGTCAATAAACCATATCTCTGAAAAGTGAGATAGTTTTTTTCTATAATGGCGTTTGGCTGAACAGTACGGCTATACCCTTTATTCTGATCCAGGATATCGTTGATGCTTGCACGTAAAGTCATTTGATCTTTCTTAAAGAATTTTTTCTCCACGTAAGCATTCCAGGAAATGACGTTGTTGTTATTATCAAAATCATTTAGTTTTTCTCTGAATTGGAAATTAATATCTGTGCCTAATTCAATTTTTCCCGGGAACATATAATTTCCGTTAGTAGAATAGTTGTAGGTCCAGTATTTATTGGCGGCGGCTTTACTGATGCTGGAGGTGGAATTCGTATATGCCGGTGAAAAAGACGCACTGAATTCATACACATTCACTTTACGGCTGCTAATTCCTAACTGTGGAGAAACGGTGAGATTTTTGGAGATGTTTTTTGTTCCGTTTACATAATTTGTATTTTCATTCAGGAAGGCGGTTGGACTAATATTCATTTTAAACTTTGTCTTTGGAATTTTTGTACTGAAGCCACCAAAAAGACCCACAGTATAATTTCCATCCACATTAATATATTGTGTCACTCTTCTGCCAAAATTATCAATGATATAGCTGCTGCTTATTTGATCTTTTACAAAGGAATAACTCATTCCTAAAAATGCAAACCGTTCGTTAAGCATTTGAAAACTGGAATAATTAAGATTGAACTGGTTGGAAAATTGTTGTTTCAATGACGGATTTCCAATAACAATATTAAGTGGGTCGTCATTATTGGTCAAAGGCTGTAACTGATCAATTGTTGGTTGACTGGTACTTCCATTATACGAAATTCTCATGTTACTGAACGCATTGAATTTATAGTTGAAATTTCCCTGCGGGAAAAGATTGTAATAACTTCTCTTGCGGCTGGTATCCTTAAAATGATCAACTTGTTCAAAGGCTGTATTGGAAATGTTTCCACCCAGTGAAAAGTTATACTTTTTCTCATTGAACCGGTAATTGATGCCTGCACTATTTGTGTTGTAAATGTATTTAAAATCGCTGCTTAAAGAATCTTTAAGATCAGTGTATTTGCCACCGCCGTCTTTATCATAACTTAATATTTTCTTGGTGCTACTGTTATTGTCAAATGAATAGTTCAATTCAATAAATGACTTTTTAGATAAGGGTTCTGTATAGCTTACCCGTGTTCGAAGCGTATTGGAAAGGTTGTTATTTACTTTACTCTGATCAGTATTTTGCGTCTTAATTTGATTACCTGTGGGATCAAAAAACCTGGATTCGTTCAATAAAAATCCATCGCTTTTGCTTTCATTGAACCGTTGATTAAAGTTTATTGAAATGGTTCTTCCGACCTTTTTAAATCTCTTTCTCCAAATTGCACTCGTATTAAACGATGAATTTTCTCCGGAAGAAGAATTATTTCTAACGCTTGAGTTCACTACCTGGTTTTCCTGGCTTAGAGCCTGGGAGGTATAATCACTCCGGCTGTTATTTGTACCTGTATATCCACCCGCAGTAATTTTTAATGAAGAGGAAGAGTCCAGTTGGATTTCCATTCTGCCGTCTAATGAATGTTGCATCTGGTCAGAGTAAGAAGAAGAGCCATTGCGGGTATAATAGACAGAATCAAGCAAGGTATTCTGACTATAAGTATTATCAGCACTGCGAAGGGCTAATTTATTAAACAGGTAATTTCCACCGGAATTGTATTTATCATTCTGCCATTTATCTGAAAAAAGGACACCGGCTTTCACACTTTCCGGAAGACCTTGTCCACCAAAATTTCCTGCACCGAGTCCACCTGAACTACCGTCACCACTTCCTCCCATTACGAAAGACGCTCCTCCTCCCGACACCATCATTCCGCCGCCGCCAAATCCTAAATTATTTGCATCACCAAAATTCAAACCTGTTTCACTTGTACTACTTGCTACAGCGAAAGCAGAGAATTTACGTTTTGCTTTAAACGCGTTGATCATGGCAGTAGCATTATAATATTGATCCAAACCTCCTACGGCCACTTTACCAAAATACCCTTTTTTAGCGTTGTCTTTCAGTTTTAAATTGATTGTTTTCGTAACCTCTCCATCGTCAATACCTGTAAATACTGCCTGGTCACTTTTCTTATCAAATACCTGCACTTTATCGATCGCGTCTGCTCTTAAATTCTTTGTTGCTATAGTTGGATCATCACTAAAAAACTCATCGCCATCTACTAACACCTTTTGCACCTGTTTTCCCTGAGCCGTTATTTTCCCATCCTTATCAACGGTAATTCCCGGAAGGTTTTGAAGCAGTTCTTCCACATTCGCATTCTCCCTTACGGCAAAGCTATCGGCTGAATATTCCGTTGTATCACCTTTTACCCGGATAGCAGCCTGACGGATCACAATTTCATCCAGTAACAAGGCTTTTTGCGTCAGAAATATTTTTTTCATATCCACATTAACACCATCTTCAATCGTAAAAAGGTCAACGTAATCTCCATATTTCGGATAAGTAACCAATAAAATATAATCTCCCTGGGGAAGTCCTTCAATTTTAAATGAACCATCTGCTGCTGTGCGTGTGTAGGCCACAAGCACCGAGTCTTTCATGTTCAAAACGGTCACAGCAGCTTTGGCTGTTTTTTGATTGATCGTACTATCTGAAATAATTCCTTTTACAGAAGATGTTTGGGCTGCCAGAAATAACGGGAGCATAAGGATGCCCAGAAATAGTAAACGTTTGGTCATTAAGTTTTTTTTATACGTTACAGGATTGGTTTTCTTTGAATTTGGATTGGAGGCTTCGAAAGTATCCTTATTCTTTTATATGTATTTACCGTTGTTCTTATTTATTAGTTCTTTAACAGTTGGGGGTTTGGTGATCAGTGATAGGTATCAGTGATAGGTGATCAGTGATATGTGATCAGTGATAGGTATCAGTGATAGGTGATCAGTGATATGTGATCAGTGATATGTGATCAAATACCAGCAATCAGCGATCAGTAATTAGGAGTTATGAGATTTTTATGTATGAAGCATTTAGCCATTCAACAATTCAGCAATTCAGCCATTTGGCAATTCAGCAATTCAGCCATTTGGCAATTCAGCAACTCAACACGCAACTGTTCAACTTCTAAATCATAACCGACCACATTGCTATAGCCGCATCTACTCCCCATTTGGAGAAGGTAGAATAAATTGTTTCAAACAATTTTTTATTGTCCACCTTAATTCCTTTTACAGGCGGAGTGATTAATTTGGGATTATAGTCTGTTACGGACACTTTTGTGGCATACCAGGTAGTGTGCAGCCTGTTAATAACCAGGCCTAAGATCATTCCCGGTAAACCGTTCATACTTTCGGGGCCACCGGAGATCATAATCTCATCTGTATAAAAGGCCACAACAAAAACGGAATCCATAATGATGGTGGTGGCTCGTCGGCAATTAAAACCGGCTATTTCCCGAAAGTCATCTGTAATCTTCCAGGTTGCGTTGCGCAGGCTATCTTCCACCAGGTAAGTTTTTTCAAAGACATTTTTTTGAGAAATGGAGCTGCCGTTGTCAAAATTAGAATAAACGATATTATCATTGGAAGGAGCAGCCCCAAAAAATGCCACTTTTGAATTTGATTCTCTTCCCGGCTGGTAAATCGCCTTATTTTTATCAAACGTGTAATTAAAGTAGTCCGTTTTATATTGAGCCGTGGATTCTTTAAGTTTTTCAGCAAATTCTCCTTTCAGCGAAGCCCAGATATTTATGTGTCGTTCAAATTCTATTTTTCCACCTGAAATAAAGGTGGTTTGAGAAAATGAAGTAAATGCGATGATACATCCTGTTATGAGTATGAATATTTTCTTTTGCATTTGTATCTCGGTTCTTTTAGCTTCTGTTGATTATTCGGGCCATTTTGGTTTTTACAATCGTATAGTTCCATCCTCCGTACTCACTTTTCCGCCTTTGTTCACAAAATTATATGTCAGTCCAATAAGTCCATATCTTTTAAAGGTCAAATATGTTTTTTCTTCGGAGTAAAACGGCGTGATATATCGATCATACCCTTTATTCTGATTGAGTATATCGTTGATGCTTAAACGAAGAGTGAGTACATCATTCTTTAGGAATTTCTTTTCTACATATGCGTTTAACAATATCACATTATTATTGACATCATACTTGTTTACTTTTTCTCTCAAATTAATATTGATGTCTGTCCCCGCTTCAAACTTTGCAGGAAGTGTTACATTTCCGCCGGTATTGAAATTGTAATTCGTGAAACTTGTAGCTGATGCAGCACTGATAGATGAAGTAGATTTATTAATAGAAGGAATGAGCGTAGCGTAAAGATCGTACTGATCTTTTTTCGACATTTTCACATTTACGCGTAACAGGAGATTGGTGGTATTCGTTGAATTCGTTAAACCATTTATGATATTGCTGTATTTTGAATAGTTTAAGGAAGGTCCAAAAGCAAGCCTGGCTAACGTGTTAGGTATCTTGATACTATATCCCCCACCAAGAGCTACCGCATATCCATCATCCACATTTACAGCCTGGTAAATCCTTTTGCCCGATAAATCTATATCATAACTGGAACTGATCATATTAGAAGTATGAATCAGGAAGGAAGATAAAATTAAATATCGTTCATTCAAAACCTGGTAATTTGTATAACCAATCTGAAGACTATTCTCAAATTCCTGTTTAAGATTTGGGTTACCAACAATGATATTCAGTGGGTCATTATTGTTTTTTATTGGTTGCAATTGATGAATAGTAGGCTGATTGGTAATTCCCGTATATTTTATATTTAAATTGCTATAGGGGTTAAATTTATAATTAAAGACTGCCTGTGGAAAAAGGTTGGTATAATCATATTTAAGGCTGCTATCCTTCACCAGATCAGTTTGATTGAAGTGGGTATTCGCGACATTTCCACCAAAAGAAAAATAGTATTTCTTTTCATTGAAGCGGTAATTAACCCCTGCGCTATGTGTGTTAACCCTATAATCAAAGTCATTGCTCAAACTATCTATCAATACAGAAAATTTTAAATGAATGTCTTTATTATAAGTCTCCCTTTTTATGCTACTATGATTATTATTATAGGAGTAATTCATTTCCAGGAAAGATCTGTCTGAAAGAGGTTCTGTATAAGTAATCCTGCCATTGAAAATATTCTGATCTGCACTGTTTCTTTTATATTGATCTGTTGTATCTTTTTGTATGAAATTTAAATAAAAGAATGACTCATTTTGTAAATAACTTTTATGAGCAGACTCGTAATATTTCGAATTAACATTGAGGGAAATTGTTCTTCCTTTCTTTTTAAATCTTTTTCTGTATAAAGCGTTGGCTTCGATGGATAAATTATCTCCTTTTCTGGTACTATTTCTTATACTGTTGTTTGCAAGTTGGTTATCGGCGGTTAAAGCTTCTGACTCTATATAATCGTTATGTTCAAAAATGCCGGCATGCCCCCTGGCCGTTATTTTTAATGAAGAGGAGGAATCTAATTGAGTCTCAAATATTCCTGATAAAGTATGTCGTAATTTATCTGAATACCGATCTAAATTTTCACGGTTGTAATAAAGAGAATCCTTAAGGATATTTTGACGAAATGTATTTGCTGCTCCATGTTCGGCCAGTTTATTAAACAGATAATTGCCGTTTATACTTAAGGCTTCTCTATTCCATTTATTGGAAAAAAGCAATCCGGCTTTGATACTTTCAGGTAACCCTTCTCCGGCGTAGCTTTGTGTTCCCAGTTCATCTCCACCTTCAGAAGAAATAAATATAGTACCAGATCCCTCATCAATTTTAACTTGATCATTATCAAAGCCATAGCTGGATGATTCTTCAAAATTCAACCCTGTTTTTTCTGTACTGCTTGCTACAACAAAGGCGGAAAGTTTCCTTTTTCCTTTAAATGAATTTATAAAAGCCTGACTATTGTAATATTGGTCTAAAGCGGCCACAGCTAATTTACCAAAATATCCTCTTCGTGCATTGTCTTTTAATTCCAGGTTGATGGTTTTGGTTGTCTGTCCATCATCTATTCCCGTGAAGGAGGATTGGTCACTTTTTTTGTCAAATACCTGCACTTTATCTATAGCATCTGCCCTGATATTTCTTGTGGCTATTGTCGGATCATCTCCAAAAAACTCTTCCCCGTCAACCAATATTTTTTGAACAGGTTGGCCTTGGGCAGTTATTCTTCCATTTTTATCTACCTGGATTCCTTGCAATTCCTTAAGCAAATCTTCCACAGAAGCATTTGGTTTTACGCGGAAACTATCTGCTTTGTATTCCGTCGTATCTCCTTTAATTCGTATGGCAGTTTGTTTAACAATGATCTCCTGGAGTAATGTCGCTTTTCTGGAGAGATGGATCGTTTTAAAATCATGTATATCTGAAGTTCCCAATGCAAATAATTCAACATAATCGGCATATTTGGGATAGGTAATGAGGATGATATAGTTTCCTTTTGGCAAACCGTTTAGCTTGAAATTTCCGGAGGTATTACTTCGTGTAAATTTCACCAAACTTGAATCAGTTTGCCGAAGAATAGAAATAACCGCATTGGTTTTAAAGGAGTCTGTTGTTTTGGAGTCTTTTAAAATTCCTACTGCTGCATAGGTCTGTGAAAACCCTGCCTGGGTTGTCATACATAAGATAAGAATAAATATAGTTAGCTTACTAAGCATAATTTTGGCCTGTAGTTGGGTCTTAAAATAAAAAAACATTGTAATGGTTAGAGTGATGTTTTTAGATTTTAATAGAACTAAGATAATATTATTAAATGAAAAATTGGAATATCTTTCCTCATAAGAAATCAATAACTTTAAATCAAAACATACAAAATTTAGTATATGCCTAAAACGAGAGTACCCTATGAGGATGTAAATTTTGTGGATTCCACCAAAACTGTTTGGAATTACTCTTTATTTACGGATGAAGATCTCACTAATTTTCGAAATGGAACTCATTATACATTATACAAGAAATTTGGATCTCATGCATTAACGGTTTTAAACAGACCCGGTTTTTATTTTTCAGTTTGGGCTCCGAATGCTGTTTCTGTCAGTGTTATTGGAGATTTTAATCATTGGAATAATAAGGCCCATCCTTTATTTGTACGCCTGGATAAATCGGGTATTTGGGAAGGGTTTATTCCGGATATAGCCGAATTTGAAAATTACAAGTATTTTATAAAGGGTTTTGGAGGGGTAGAAATTAATAAAGGGGATCCATACGCTTTTCATTGGGAATTACGTCCCGGAACTTCTTCCAAAACCAAAAAGCTAGAATATATATGGGATGATAAGAAATGGATGGATAACCGCCTCGATAAGAATGCCCTGAATGCTCCCTGGAGTATTTATGAGGTACATCTTGCCAGTTGGATGAAGCCCGATCCGGATGTGCCGGAATCAATGAACAGTTATGAAGAGTTTGCCAATAGGCTGGTACCTTATGTAAAAGGAATGGGTTTTACACATGTGGAATTAATGCCGGTGATGGAATATCCTTACGATGCAAGCTGGGGCTACCAGGGCACAGGTTATTTTGCGCCGACGGCACGTTTTGGCATACCGGAAGAATTCATGCAACTTGTTGAAGCCTTTCACAAAGAAAATATTGGTGTTATCCTGGATTGGGTTCCATCACATTTTCCAAATGATGCTCATGGTCTTTACATGTTTGATGGTACGCACACCTATGAATATGCGGATATGCAGAAAGGCTTTCATCCGGATTGGAACTCCTATATTTTTAATTATGCAAGAGGCGAAGTGCGCTCTTTTTTAATCAGTAATGCACGCTATTGGTTTGATAAATATCACATTGACGGAATGCGTGTAGATGCCGTAAGCTCCTTGCTGCGCCTGGATTATTCCCGTGAGGAAGGTGAATGGACGCCCAATATTTATGGAGGTAATGGAAATCTTGAAGCCATCTCTTTTTTAAAAAATTTAAACGAAATGGTTTATCGCGATTTTCCGGATGTGCAGATGATCGCGGAAGAGTCGACCGACTGGCCTAAAGTAACGGATATGACGGTAAGTGATGGACTTGGTTTTGGTATGAAATGGATGATGGGATGGATGCACGATACACTTGAATATTTCCAGATGGATCCTATTTTCAGAAAGGATCATCAGGACAAGTTCTCCTTTAGCATGGCGTATTATTACGATGAGAATTTTTTGCTTCCCTTAAGTCATGATGAAGTGGTACATGGCAAATCGCCCATGCTCTATAAAATGCCTGGAGATGAATGGCAGAAATTTGCAAATCTTCGGGTATTGTACACTTACATGTACACACACCCGGGTGCAAAATTACTTTTCATGGGAAATGAATTCGGACAAACCTCAGAATGGAATTTTGCGACGGAGCTGGATTGGCAATTATTACAGTATGAGCCCCATGAAAAATTACAATACTGCGTAAAGCAATTAAACAAATTATATACTTCCATTCCATCTTTATATGAGAATCAGTTTGATCCAAAAGGATTTGAGTGGGTAGACCTGAATCACCGGAACGAATGTGTGATCGTGTATAAAAGGAAAGGCAAAAAGAAAAAAGATGATGTGCTTGTCGTTTTTAATATGACCCCTGTTGAAAGACATGATTGGAAAATTGAAATTTCGGGGAAATCTTCCTGGAAACAAATTTTTTGCAGTGATGATGTGGAATTTTGGGGAACAGGTAAATTCTCGGACCAAAAGGTTACCACTACAATTGTGGATAAAAAGAATAAACTCTATGAAATAAATCTGACGCTTCCGGCTTTGTCTGCGATAGTGTTGCAATAGGTATTCATATGGGCAAAAAGCAAGTATTGAAAAGAGATGCTGATGGGATTGTGATGGGTAGTAGGTGTCAGGTATCAGGTATTAGCCTTGAGCTGTGAGCAATGAGCAGTCAGGTGATGTCAAACACCAAACTCCGAACTCTGAACTCTGAACTCTGAACTCTGAACTCTGAACTAACTGAACACAAACTACAAACTACAAACTAAAAACTCCTTCCTCCTTATCTTTGCAGCCTTTTTATTAATTATACTTATGGCAGCCTTAGAGTTTGAATTGAAGCATACAGATAATCTTACTAAAGCAAGAGCAGGAAAGATTACTACTGACCATGGCGAAATAGCTACGCCTATTTTTATGCCTGTAGGTACAATCGGAAGTGTAAAAGGCGTTTCACAGAATCAATTGGTGAATGATGTAAAAGCGCAGATCATTCTGGGAAATACATATCATCTTTATTTAAGGCCGGGATTGGAAGTTCTTGAGGAAGCGGGTGGCTTACATAAATTTATGAATTGGGAAAAACCTATACTGACAGATAGCGGTGGTTTCCAGGTTTTTTCGTTAAGTGGAGTGCGGAAGTTAACGGAAGAAGGAGCGATTTTTCAAAGCCATATTGATGGAAGTAAACATTTATTTTCTCCGGAAAAAGTAATGGATATCCAACGTGTTATTGGCGGGGATATTATTATGGCTTTTGATGAATGTCCTCCCGGTGCCAGTGAACATGCTTATGCAAAAAAATCCCTGGAATTAACGAACAGGTGGCTTGACAGATGTTTTGAACGATTTAATTCCACAGAGAATAAATACGGACACACTCAGAATTTATTTCCAATTGTACAGGGTGGCGTTCATCATGATTTAAGAAAATTGTCCTGTGAATTTGTTTCTTCCAAAGAGGCTACAGGCAATGCCATTGGTGGATTAAGCGTAGGTGAACCTACGGAAAAGATGTATGAGATTTGTGAACTCTGTTGTGATAATCTTCCCGAAAATAAACCCCGCTATTTAATGGGCGTAGGAACTCCCTGGAATTTATTGGAGTCTATTGCTCTTGGAATAGATATGTTTGATTGTGTAATGCCGACGCGTAATGGACGTAATGCGATGTTATTTACCAGCAACGGAGTTATTAACATTGATAACAAAAAGTGGGAAAAAGACTTTTCGCCGCTGGATGAAGGTATAGATTGTGAAGTCAGTAATTATTATAGCAAGGCATATCTAAGGCATTTGTTTAAAGCGAAAGAGTTACTGGGTTTAGAAATCGCCAGTATCCATAATCTTGCCTTTTATCTGGACATCGTCACCAAAGCAAGAGAGCATATTTTGCAGGGAACTTTTGCATCCTGGAAAAATGAAATGACGGTAAAATGGCAGCAACGTTTATAAGAATAAAAAAATGGAGCAGGATTTTTAGGAATAAGAGTAACTTTCTTCCAGAATAAATGTTTTGCCAAAAATATTGCTTTTACGAAACGATACTTTTAGAATAATTAAATTTGCCCATCTTTGCAATGTTGCAGAACTGGTCAAAAAAGAATCATTGATATTATTTAAAAACTTGTAAATTATTTTCTATGACAAGGTGGTTACTAACTATTTTTTTTACAATCATTACAAGTATTGGTTTATTCGCACAACAAAATAATCTTGAAGTACAGGGCTCTGGTACTAATTTATATCTTGAACACACTATTTCTCCAAAAGAAAGTTTTTATAGTGTAGGGAGAATGTATAATGTTGCACCCAAGGAATTGGCTGCCTATAATAAAGTTTCCCTTGAAACCGGCTTATCTGTTGGGCAGAATTTAAAAATTCCCCTGGATAAAAGCAATTTTACTCAATCCGAAACAAAAAGTGTTCTTGATTTTTTAATTCCTGTTTATCACCAGGTCCAAAGTGGAGAATCTCTTTACAGGCTGGGAGTTAATTATAATAAAGTGCCACTTGAGTTGCTCAAAAAATGGAATTCACTCAATTCCGATGCAGTAAATGTGGGTAGTTCGATGATTGTCGGATACTTGAAAGTAGATAAAAATCAATCTTCTTTAGCCAGCTCTCAACCTGTCGTTAAGCAGGTTGTAACCGCAGCGCCGGTTGTAGAAAAACCTGCTCCGGAAAAGCCTGTTGAGAAAAAATCTGAAGTAATTACTCCGGTTGTTAAACCCATAGAAACAGTGGTAAAACAGGAGGAAAAGAAAGAAATTTTAACTCAAAATATTCCTGTAACGCCTGTTGCTGTGAAGCAAACCGGGAAATTCGGAGAGGGAATATTTAAACCGCTTTATGACCAACAAAGTGCCCGGGACAGTCATCAATCAGGAAATGGTTCTGCCGGTGTATTTAAATCTACCAGCGGATGGCAGGATGGAAAATATTATTGTTTTAATAATAATGCAGCTCCCGGTTCTATACTGAAGGTTACAAATAATACCACGGGCAAGAGCGTCTATGCAAAAGTGTTAGATGCAATTCCCGATATCAAACAAAATTCAGGATTAGTAGTCATTGTTAGTAATGCTGCTGCCGATGAATTAGGCGCAGGAGAAACCAGGTTTGAATGTGCAGTTGAGTATATGAAGTAGGAGTCAGGTGATAGGTTGAAAGCCTGCGGCGTTGAATGCTTCGCGTTGAATGCTTCGCGTTGAATGCTTCGCGTTGAATGCTTCAAACTACTTACTATTGAATGTTTTCTAAGGTAGCCCTGAAAAGGCACAATATATCAAAATTGGGTGCAGCTCTATTTAGTTGAATGCTTCGTGAAACTCCGAACTCCGAACTCCGAACTTTGAACTTTGAACTCCTAACTCCAAACTCCAAACTAGTTTCTCCACCCCCGTAAAAACTCTTCAATAGTCATTTTCTTTTTTCCTTCCAATTGGATTTCTTTCAATGAGATAAACCCGTCCGCAGCACGGAATTTTAAAGCGTGTTTATGATCAGTTACATAAGGTTTGTCTTCTGCTGAATCCATATCTTGGTTGAAAAGTTCTTTATCAGCACGAAAAATCTTCAATTTTTTACCATCCAAAAATGTGAAAGCAGCCGGGAAGGGGGAGAGCCCCCTGATAAAATTATAAATGGATTCTACATTTTCCAACCAGTTAATCTCGCAGGTTTCTGTAAATATTTTTGGTGCGTGCTTTAATTCATTTTTGTTGTCAATGACGGATGGTTGTAGAATTTCTTTCACCGTTCCTGTTTCAAGATTTTGAATCGTCCTTAGTAACAAGTTAGCTCCCGTTTCCATCAGCTTATCATGCATCGTGCCGGCAGTGTCCGATTCTTCAATCGTGATCTTTTCCTGTAATAAAATATTACCGGTATCTATTTGATGTTGCAATTTAAAAGTTGTTACACCTGTTTCTTTTTCACCATTTATAACCGCCCAATTTATGGGCGCTGCCCCTCGATATTGAGGTAAAAGAGACCCATGCAAATTAATCGTTCCAAGTGGCGGCATATCCCAAACAATTTCCGGCAACATTCTGAAGGCAACTACTACCTGAACATCTGCTTTTAAATCCTTTAACGCTTGTATAAATTCCGGATTTTTAAGTTTTTCAGGTTGTAGTACGTTAAGCCCATTTTCTTCCGCGTATATTTTTACGGCACTTTTCGTCATTTTCATTCCTCTGCCGGCCGGCTTATCCGGTGCGGTAATAACGCCTGCAATTTCATATCCTGCCTGGTATAATTTATCCAAAGAACTTACGGCAAAGGCCGGTGTGCCCATAAATACAATTCGTAAACTCAATGTTGAAAAATTTGGTTGAAAATTAATTGTCTGAAAAATCGGTATATAAAAGATATTTTTTCCGGATAGTTTTAAACTCTTCAAGTTTTGGCTGCCAGCTTGCTCTTATTTCTTTTTCGGATTTCCCCGCTTTTATTTGCTGCCAAAGGTCATTATTTCCAGCCAGTTTATTAAAAAAAGATTGGTCCATTTTACCTGATTTAGGTACAATGAAGAAGGAGTCCTTATCCGGAAATAAACGATAGGCTTCCATTAACCACTTTAACTGTACCTGGCTGTTAACCTCCTTCAAAACAAATTCTTTTGTTCCCGATAGATCCCAGCCATAACAAATTTTGCCGAAATGCTTGCTGCTTTTGGCGCCTTCATTTGGACTGGGAGTAAAAGCAAATAATTTTTTTGGAAGAGAAGGCGCACCGAAAATCATAAATGGTTTGTCTGTACCACGCCCTTCACTCAAAGTTGTTCCTTCAAAGAAGCAGGTAGATGGATATAGATAGATTGATTGTATATCAGGAAGATTTGGAGAAGGTTTTACGGGTAATTCGAACTTGCTGTTATGATCATACCCTTTATTTTTTATGACCTTTAAATAGAAGGAAGTTTTTTCTGAATTTTTATACTGCGCGTATTTTTTATTTGAAGCCTCATTTAACCATTTTTCTCCAGCTATCATCAGGGCGTATTCTCCCATGGTCATTCCGTACACAATGGGTACAGGCTGCATTCCAACAAATGATTTGTATTTCAAATCCAGTACTGGGCCATCCACATAAAATCCATTTGGGTTTGGCCTGTCCAGGATAATAAGTGGTTTATCATTTTCAAGCGCTGCTTCCATGTATTCCTGCAGAGAAGAAATAAACGTGTAAAATCGAACCCCCACATCCTGAATGTCAAAAACCAAAACATCAATGTTTTTCAAATCCTCCGTAGAAGGACGACGCTTTGCGCCATAAAGAGATACAACCGGAATTCCTGTTTTTGTATCGGTATAATTTCCTACTTTTTCTCCGGCATCGGCAGTGCCGCGGAAACCATGTTCCGGTCCGAAGATCATCGTTATATTAATCCCTGATTTTTGTAATGTATCAGCTAAATGTGCACTACCTACCATAGAGGTTTGGTTGGCAAAAAGACCCACTCTTTTCCCTTTTAATAAAGGAATGTATTCACTTACATTATTTGCTCCGGGTCGAATATTATTCTGACATAAAACAGTGATTCCTAAAAGCATAAATGCTGATATTAATAAAATTTTTGTCTTCATTTTTGTCTTTTTAAATTCTTTTTAATCATGCGTAAAATACAATGATATCGCTTTAAAACATGATAAATAATGTATAAAATATTATTGGAACGCTTTTTTGGCATTTTTAAATAAAATATTATTTGTTACTTTACTTCACACCAGGTATGTTTTAAATAAACATATTTGTATTTATAAAATGATTAAATAGAAAATTATGAGCACAGCAAAAAAAGGCGATCATGTAAAGGTGCATTACACCGGAAAATTGACTTCAGGAGAGCAGTTTGATTCAAGCAGCAACAAAGAGCCACTGGCTTTTACAGTTGGTGCAGGACAAATGATCAAAGGCTTCGATGAAGCTATCCCCGGGATGGCTGTTGGTGATAAAAAAACCATTAATATTTCTCCTGAAAATGCTTATGGCCATCAGAATAAAGATGCGATTATTGAATTTCCAAAAAGCAATATCCCTGAGGATATGAAATTGGAAAAAGGGAT
>JBBSUB010000035.1:0-24270 GCA_038235345.1 Chitinophagales bacterium | reverse complement strand
CAAAAATAGATACCCGTTAAACATCGCAGGGACTATTCATAATTCATCATTATTAATTCATAATTCCTCAAACTTAATTTGACCGAAGAAACAGAACACTGGGATTACGAGATCCAACCCAAAGGCGGCCTCCTCGACCTGCACCTGAAAGAAGTATGGCAGTACCGCGATCTGTTATGCCTCTTTGTAAAAAGAGATTTTAGCGCACAGTACAAACAAACAATATTGGGCCCCCTGTGGCACCTGATACAACCCCTGTTCACTACCCTCATCTTCTTATTAATATTTGGCAAGATCGCCAACATACCCACCGATGGCATAGAGCCAAAGATCTTATTCTACATGAGTGGGATTACCCTTTGGAATTATTTTAGTTCCTGCCTCAGCGCCACAAGCAATACTTTCGTAGCTAATGCCGGGATTTTTGGTAAAGTATATTTTCCGCGGCTGGTACTGCCCCTGAGTACCGTGGCCAGCAACATTATAAAATTTGCGATACAATTTGGATTACTGCTTTGTTTCATGGCCTGGTTTGGCATACAGAAAAATCAGTTTCATTTCGGGCTTTCCTGGTTACTCATACCGGTATTGGTTTTAATGATGGCCGGCCTCGGCCTTGGTTTAGGCATTATCATCAGCAGCCTCACTACCAAGTACCGCGACTTTACGGTGCTCATTGGTTTTGCGGTGCAGCTGCTTATGTATGCCACACCCGTAGCCTACCCTTTAAGTTTTTTAAAAGGAAAAAGTTACGCCGCCTGGATAGCCTGGAACCCGCTAACGCCGATCATAGAAGCCTTTCGTTATGCCTTATTTGGCAAGGGAAGTTTTACAGCTATGGATCTGTTGTACAGCGGCGGAGTAATTTTGGTTTTGTTGTTTGTGGGGGTTGTGGTTTTTAGCAAGGTGGAGAGAACGTTTATGGACACGGTTTAAAGCAGGAAGAAGCCTGCCTGCCGTCAAAGGCAGGTTTGGAGGGTTGGAAGGGATCGAAGGGTGTTAGCCGTCTGACAATTTATTGTCTGTACGTCGAAGATCCCGCACGGCGGGGGACGGGTATGCAGGAAGAAAAGTTGAGAATTGTTGAGAATTGTGGAGTGTTGTTTAGCATTGTCTGGGTACAATTGTCTGGCGAAATTCTACAAGTTTTTTAATAAAAAGTGATGAGGTTTAAATACATTAATCTCTTAGTAAATACAGTTTCAAGTCTAAACTTCTAAACGTCTAAACGTCTCTCATCTCCACGTCTCAAGTCTCAAAGTCTATTATCTCTGCACTGATTCTTCAAAAAAAGAATAAATTTGGATACTCAGATAGTCTAAAATCCTCAGGTTTAAAACCCTATAAAATGCAACATACAGAAATTCAAAAAATATTAAAAGAACATCAGGATACATTTACTGAAGAGTATGGCATCGAAAAATTATTTCTTTATGGCAGTTATGCAACAAAAGCGCAAACCTCTGAAAGCGATCTGGATCTGATGTATGTGATGCATGAAAATTCCGGCATGACCCTCATCAGGTTATCTAAAATTGAAAACCTGGTAAGAAAACTTACCGGTATTAAAAAGATAGAATTGATCAATAAAAAATATATCAACCCTGTTGTATACTTAACAGCTTCCAAGGATGCCATCGAAATCTTCTGACAAAATATTATTGTATTTATTGACCATACTGGAGTGTGTGGAGAAGTTAAAAATTTATGTAGATGGCTTTGAGAGTGCCGATCAGTTTTTTAAAGCAGAAACCCAGCAGGCCTTTAACGCCAGTTGCCATCTTTTACTGGCTATTGGAGAGGAGGTAAAAAAGATTCCCACAAAACTGAAAGATGAATTTTCATTTTTAGAATGGGAGCAGGTTTCGGGGCTGCGAAACCGTATAGCACACGATTACCGCGGCATTGATCCTGATGTGGTGTATAAAATAATTACAAACGAATTAGAGATTTTAAAAAAAGCAATACTTTCCATGGTAAAACTTTTACATATAAAAGTTCAGGATATGGACATGTACTTATCGTTCCCGGCATACGTGCACTTACAGTATTTAAGCAGACATTCTAATCAGTTACGATCCTACCGATTTAAAACGCATTTTACATTTTACGAGCAAATGACTCCATTGTCCCGGTTCGTGTCTCACGAATCGGAAATTATAAAAAAATTGTTGCGTGAGATGTGCACCAAAGCAGGGTTTGCGTGAGATACGGTATCAAGGCAGGGCTTAATAAATATAAATAGCCCTAAATATACCACATAATATATTTACGTATGACGTCAATAAAAACCCAATTAAAAAAAATAATTAAGAGAGTTTTTTTTTCTATCCCGTTTGTGAAGAAACAAATCGATTTTGAGACCCGGATTCAAAATATATCATATAAGAATGGATTTGAGCCAGGACACTATTACAGCCCAATCCCTGACCTGGAGGAGATCACTGCAAATGCATCTAGAATCTTTTCAAAAAAAAAATTACCAGGAGTTGACCTAAATACCGATAACCAGCTTACAATTTTAAATGATTTAAAAAACCATTACAATAGCTACCTCTACAAGGAAAATTCACCAGCATATGAAAAATTAAGATACAAAAAAGAAGGAGCATGGTACCGCTTCTCTGATTGCGTTTTTCTGCATTGTATGATGCTCCAATTTAAACCCAAAAATATTATTGAAATAGGTTCAGGGCACTCATCTGCTTTAATGCTCGATGTGAATGAACGATTTTTTAATAATGAAATTAAGTTTACTTTCATAGAACCGTTCCCAGAAGAAAGACTCCTTAAAATCATGACACCGGATGACCAAACCAGAAACACTATAATTCGTAAAAAAGCACAGGCAGTCTCAGAAGATCATTTTAAAATCTTAAAAGAAAATGATATTCTCTTTATAGATTCAACACATACAAGCAAAGTAGGAAGTGATGTAAACTATTTGTTTCTGGAGATTCTCCCAATATTAAACCCGGGAGTTTTGATTCATATTCATGATATTTTTTATCCTTTTGAATTACCTAAACACTGGATCCTGGAGAATAGATGGTTTTGGAATGAAAATTATCTCCTTCATGCTTTTTTATTGAATAACCAAGATTTTGAAATTGTTTCATTCAATAGCTACCTGCTTCAAAAAGATCCGGATTGGTTTACAAAAGAAATGCCTGAATGTTTGACGGGCAAAGAAGACACCGGTTCGATATGGTTGAAGAAAATCAGATAACATTTACATTTCAGGCATAGAATGAGCACAGTAATAAAAGTAGAAAATATCAGTAAGCAATACCGTCTCGGACAGGTAGGTACCGGCTCTTTAGCCCATGATATAAATCGGACCTGGCAAAGGCTGCGCAGAAAAGAAGATCCTTATTTAAAAGTTGGAGAAACTAATGATAGAAGTGTAAAGGGTCAAAGCAATTATGTATGGGCTTTAAAAGATATTAATTTTGAGGTAAAACAGGGAGAAGTATTGGGCATTATTGGCCGCAATGGAGCGGGTAAAAGTACCCTTTTAAAAATCCTGAGCCGGACTACCACACCCACAACCGGAAGCATCAAAATAAAAGGCCGCATTGCCAGCCTGCTGGAGGTAGGCACCGGCTTTCATCCCGAACTTAGCGGCCGGGAAAACATTTTTCTCAATGGCGCCATCATGGGTATGACACGTGCCGAGATCAAAAAAAAGTTTGATGAAATTGTAGATTTTGCCGGCGTAGAACGTTACATAGATACACCGGTGAAGCGTTACAGCAGCGGCATGTATGTACGCCTGGCCTTTGGCGTAGCCGCACACCTGGAACCGGATATTTTAATTGTAGATGAAGTACTGGCCGTTGGCGATGCGGAGTTTCAAAAAAAAGCTTTGGGGAAGATGAAGGATGTGAGTAATCAAGATGGTAGAACGGTGATATTTGTGAGTCATAATATGGGTTCTATTAAACAATTGTGTACACAGGGAATTGTATTATCTAATGGTAATATTTATTATACAGGACCCATACAAGAAGCAGTAGGAAGCTATACCAGTTTTTATAGTACCAAGCCTAACAATTTAGAACAAGGTTTTATTAATTTAAGGGATCATCCTAATAAAATATCAAAAGATGAAGGCATTCAATCTGTTCAATTATTAAGTAACGGAAATCCTGTAAATCAAATTATCCCGGGCGAAGATTTTACCTTATTGATCAATTATGCAATAAAGCGACAGGTAAATTTCCCGGAACTAGGCATTGTGATTAAAGACAGTAATGATGATTCTTTTATAGGTCTTAATAATAACCTGGTTGGGCAAAAAATAAGCCTGGTAAATAAAGGTGAAGGGCAAGTGAAAATAGTAATTCCTGCTGTGAATATTTATATGCCCGGAGAATATACAGTTAACCTTTATTTTGCCTTGGCTGATGAAGATTATGAATGCTTATATGAAGCATTCAAATTTAAAATTATTGAAACTGATGTTTACGATTCCGGGCAGTTAATGGGTTCTGAATGGAATAGGATCTATTACCCCGATATAAAATTTGAAAATGCAGGTTAACAAAGTCTACCTGAAAAACAAACTCAAGCTTCTTGCCGAAGTTTTTATTAAACTTACCGGCAGAGGAAAACGTTTTATGCCCGAAAAGAGATTCTGGGAAATGTTGTATAAAAACTTTCCGCCTAATGGTGACTTTCATTTTATCCAAGTGGGTGCTAATGACGGGATAAGTTTTGATATATTATTTGATGTTGTAAAAGAGCGTAGAAGCAGGGGTATTGTAATTGAACCTCTCCAGGATTTTTATGAAAAGCTGTGTTTGAATTATAAAGATTTTCCTGCTATTATAAAAGTAAATAAAGCGGTACACCCATCTTTGAAAAGAGTAGGGTTATATAGAGTAGATCCGCAAAGGCAACATGAATTGGAAAGTTGGGCTTCAGGAATTACCTCTTTAAATCCTCTGCATCATAAAAAATCAGATACTCCTTCGGAATATATTATAGAAGAAACGATAGATGCAATGCCATTAATGCAGATCATTGATGAAGCAGGTACAGGTTACAAAACTGATCTTTTGCAGATAGACGTGGAAGGGTTTGATTATGAGATATTGAAAATGCTGGACTTTGAAAAGCTGAAACCCCTGGTTATAAAATATGAATTCTGTAATCTTTCTGTACAGGATTTAAAAAACAGTAAGCAGTTACTTACTAGGAATGGTTATTACCTATTTGCAATTGGCGATGATATGATATCATTACTATTAAACAAAATCAGACTTTAGAATACTTTAAGATTTGCTTAAAAATATTTTCTTGGTTGTTTATTATTTAGTTGCCCTGCACTTTAAGAAGCAAAAATCAAAAAAAATATTACTTGTAGCCGACTATGGTAAAATTGGTGGAACAAGGACTTATTTTATTTCTCTACTGCATTACCTAAAAAAGCAGCAATATGAGGTGACTGTCCTAATGAATAATCAGGCGGAAGATGCAGAAATAGATAACTTAATAATTGCCCTTGATTTTACGACAATCAGTGTACATTTCGATTTTTGGTGTATTAATTTCGAAAACTTGCCTTCTGGTCTTACCAGGAAACAACTCGTCAGCTACCAGTTGAAGGAAATGGTGTTCTGGTTTAGTATTCTAAATAAAAAACTTTTTTCTTCCATAGTCTTTAGTACAGCTTATCCTGAGCAATACTTATATATCTTCCTTTTGCCCGTTAAACTGTGTTACATATTGCATACCCAGCCACTGGTGAAAGCAGATAAATTTAAAAGATGGATTTTGCTTCATAAGTTAGGACGGCAAAAACAAATAATAACAGTTTCAGAAGCTTCTAAAGCAGCGATAGAAAATTATTGGTTAAATAAGAAAAGAAATCCTTGCATAAAAGTCATTTACAATTTCTACGAACCTAAGTTTGATAATAATATCGCTTCAAATTTAAGCGGACATAATAAAGTTCTTACCATTGGTTCATGTGTAGAATATAAAAACCCTTCTTTCTTTATTCAATGTGCAAAGCAAATTATTGACACTGAAAAAAAAAATTCAATTGAATTTTTTTGGGCTGGTTCAGGCCCTCTTTTGGAAGAGTGCAGAAACTGCACCAAAGACTATCCCCAAATAAAATTTGTGGGAAACGTAGAAAATGTGGAAAAATTGTACGCGGCATCAACTATTTATTTCCAACCAAGTATTGAGGAAAGCCACGGCATTGCAGTCCTTGGAGCAATGTTCCATTCTCTACCATGTATAGTTTCTGATAAAGGAGGCCTTTCTGAATCTGTCATTAATAATGTAAATGGTTATGTAGTAGATGTAAATTCAATTGGCGACTCCGTAAGAAAAATCAACTACTTGATTCAAAATAATCAAAGAGCAAAAGAGTTTGGTTTAGAAGGTAAAAAAATCTATTCCCAGAAGTTTACAGAGGAAATTTGGACCCGGCAAATGAAAGCCGTTCTATAATATTTAATTCCATGAAGGGATATTCGATACTAATATGTTGTTACAATTCGGAAAAGCGAATAATCCAAACTTTGACCGCGCTGCTCGAAATGAAAAAGGAAAACATTGGAGCTGAAATAATAATTATAGACAATTGCTCCACAGATTCTACTTCGAAGGTTGCTGAGGAATTTATGAAAAATAAAAGTTTTCGATATTCAATACACAGTGAAGAATTACCCGGAAAGACAAATGCGATTATAAAAGGAATAAATGTCGCACTCTTTGATAAAATTGTTTTTTGCGATGATGACGTCCTATTAGCAACAGATTTTTTACAAGAAGCCGAAAAAATCTTTTTGCAGGATGATAGAATTGGCATGGTAGGTAGTAAAGGTTTTGTGAGTGATGAATTAATAATACCAGATTGGTTTCAAAACTTTGATATCGCTTATGCAGTAGGAGAACAGTGGCTAACAAATGGGGATGTCACTTTAGAAAAAGGTTATGTATGGGGAGCAGGTAGTATTCTAAGAAAGGAAGCTTGGAATAAAATTTTGGAAAAAGGATTTAAGCGATTTTATACAGGATTTGTTGGCAGTAATAAGGAAATGTCGGGTGAGGATACTGAACTTTGTCTTTGGGTAATTTTTGCAGGGTTTAAAATTTGGTATTCGGACAATCTTACTTACATACATAACCTCAATCAAAACAGGTTGAATTGGAAATATTTACTGAAAATGAATGTTGGTTTTGCAAGATCGCAAGTTTATTTAGATCTTATCCAAACCACAATGGAATTTAAATCTATTGATTTTTTCCAATACAAAAAAGCAAAAATGAAAGAATTACGAACAGAATTATTTCTTCATTTTTTTAGTGCAAATTATTTCAAGTCACTATGGATTTCCTACATAGAAAAAAGGCCCGGTTATGTTATCACCTTTAAAAGAAATAATAATATACTCAGAATAAAAGAATTGATTTTTTGCAGAAAAGAACTACTCAGAATTTCTAAGGAACTCGAGCTTGCTGTTTGCAAATAACTGCAATAAAAATTTGCCCAATATGATTGAGCTTTTTCTAAGAAAGAGGAGTTTTATTAACGAAAGTATTATTGGGAATTAGAATACAAAGAATTCCTTGAAAATATAAAACTTAAACCTCCTATTAAATATCCTGAACAAAACGTTGTGTGGTGCCTTATGGAAAAAAAATAATTGCGATATGAATTTGAAGATATTTTTAAAAAAACTGATAAGCAAATCTGGGTATACCTTAGTTAATAAAAATTTTGGGTGGAAGCCTGCAACCACACAAAAAAATATGTTGGATGCTTTGGAAGGTTTAAAAAAATTAAATTATGAGGCTGATCTCATTGTAGATGTAGGTGCCGGCTCTGGAACCGCTCCACTATTGACAGCATTTCCAAATGCTGAATTTATTTTGATTGAACCCCTGGTTGAATTTTTACCAAAACTAGAAGACTTAAAAGAAAAGTTTAAGATTCAAAAAATAATCGTGGCTGCTGTAGGTGCTCAAAATACAGAGATTAATATTAATGTTCATCATGACCTTTATGGAAGTAGCTTATACAATGAAAGCGATGGTAAATTTGCAGACGGAATTCCGAGAAAAGTGAAGATGGTAAAACTCAAAGATGAGATAGCTCATATCGATCCAGAAGAGCACAATATTTTAAAAGTTGACGTACAAGGTGCTGAATTAGATGTGTTGCGAAGTGCCGAAGATCTGTTAGAACTCTTTGATGTAATCATCCTGGAAGTAAGCTTTTTTAATTTTTTAATAAGCACTCCGGATTTCTCTGATGTAATAAAATTTATGTCCGAGAAAAATTATGTTGTCTATGATATGTTTGACTTCCAGCAAAGACCTATAGATAATGCTCTAGCGCAAGCAGATATTTTATTTGTAAAACGAAATGGCTACTTCAGAGATAGTCATAGTTATGCAGACCTTAAAACAAGAAAAGAAAAAGGTCTTGCATCATAATGAATTTGTCAAAAATTTCCACAGTAACCCCTTCATTCATCCATGGACACTTTATTGAAGAAACATTGAATACCAGTTTTCACCAGTTACGGGAATACCAAGTAAACAAAAAAGCAATCGTTGCTAGGTGTAAAGAATTAATGAGTAAACCTTTGTTCAAATAGTGTTATCATTAACAAATACTGCAAATGATTACAGGAAAATAATTCTGAAGACTAAGGCGATCAAGTCAGGCCGCCTTTATTCATTGATAAAATTTTACTATTACAAATTCAAAGGAAAACATATACTCGCTCAATCGGCTACAATTATTAAGGGCTTAAACAATATTTCTACGGGAGATCTTTTAACTATCGGCCTTGATTACTTCGGTTTTGTTTCCCCAAAAGATGTAAGCTTTTTAAACATTCGTGGTAAATTAATTACAACCGGATTATTTTCTATTGGACGAGGATGTCGATTTGATATAGGAGAAAAAGCAGTCTGTGAGCTAGGGGCCAATTCATACGTAAGTCCATTCACCGATTTTATCATTGCGCATGGCATTAGGATTGGTAGCGGCTGTGCCATATCATGGCACTGCCAATTCCTGGATGAAGATTTTCATGAAATGGAATATGAAGGAAAGATAGAAAATAGAAATAAAGAAATTATTATCGCAGATAACGTCTGGATAGGATGTTATGTAAATGTGTTTAAAGGAACCTTCATTGCTAAGGGATGTGTGGTTGCGGCAAATGCTGTTGTAAGTGGAAGATATAATGAAGAGAATTGTTTGATTGCGGGAAACCCAGCCAAGGTTATAAAGAAAAATATTAGTTGGAAATAAATATTTCAAACTTTGAAATTTCCAAAAATATCCATAGTTACTCCTTCCTTCAACCAGGGGAAATACATTGAGCAAACCATACTTTCTATCCTTGATCAAAACTACCCCAACCTGGAGTACATCATCATTGATGGTGGAAGTACAGATAATACAATTGCCGTCATAAAAAAATATGCTAATAGGATTACCTACTGGGTTTCTGAAAAAGATAAGGGGCAAAGCGACGCATTGAATAAAGGCTTGGCAAAATGTACAGGTGATATTTTTAATTGGATAAATAGCGATGATTATCTGGAACCGGGTGCATTGCTGAAAATTGCCGATGCTTTTGCGCAGACTAATTCAGATATTGTATGTGGATATAGCAGGATTTTTAGTGAAAGTAGTAGTCTAGAAGTTTTAAGACATCGAACAGAAATTTTTTACACAACAGAAGAAACGCTCGTACAACAACGAATAAATCAACAGGGGATGTTTTACAAACTTTCAGTAATTAAAAGCCTTGGTGGAATCAATAATAACTTACACTTTATCATGGATCTCGAGCTTTGGTTCCGGTACCTCTGTACTAAAGGACAATCAAAAATGGTATTAATTGATGATTTGATTGGGCATTTTAGAATACACGATGACTCCAAAACTGGTGCGCAGGAAAAAAGATTTAGGTCGGAAGAAAGGGAGATGTGGCATTATATACTGCAATCAATAAAAGTAGATAAAGAATGGATGTCATTTTTTGCAGCAAAAGAAAATTACATTCCATTAAAAAATTGGGATTTTCATCAAATAGAACGTAAGCTTTTAGTAACTCATATTGGGGAAAAATACCTAGACGACGCTTACCGGGCAGGTAATATTGCTTTTTGCAAAAAGGCTTATTGCGAGCTTTACAAAGCAGGGAAATTATATATTAGCATCCAGAATGTGGCTATGTTCGTAAAGATTTTTATTGGTGATATTCCCTTAAGGAAGTACATTAAAAATCATGTGTAAAGTATCCATTATTATACCGTGTTATAATCAGGGCTCTTTTATTGAAGAAGCTATCAACTCGGTGCTTGCGCAAAGCTTATCCGATTTTGAAATTATTATTGTAAATGATGGCTCATCGGAAGAAACTACTTTGTCTATTTTAAATGAAATAAAAGGAAACGCCATAACTATTTTTCATACTAGAAATAAAGGGGTCGCAGCAGCCAGGAATTTTGGTATTTCTAAAAGTAAAGGAGAATTTATTTTACCTCTAGATGCAGATGACAGGATTGATAAAGATTTTCTGCTAAATACCGTGCCAGTACTTGAAAATAATGCGGGACTCAAACTAGTTGGTACATCCGCTCAGTATTTTGGCGAGATCAACGCTATAGAAATATTACCTGAATATTCTCCTAAACTTCATTTATTGCAAAATCTTTTTTTTAATACAAGCTTGTTCAGAAAGAAAGATTTCAGTTCAATAGGTGGCTATGATGAAAGTTTTCTTGAAGGTTGGGAAGACTGGGATCTTTATATCAGGCTTGTAAAGGATAAGGCAGAAGTAACCATAATTGACAAACCATTATATTATTATCGCATAAAAAGATCAAGCCGTAATGCAGATTTAATAAATGAAAAAAAGCATAGAGTCGAGCAACAACTTTTTAAAAAGTATTTGCCCAAATACCTGGCTCATTTTCCTGAACCAATACAAGTTTTGCGGGATAATGCTTTCTATCACGAGCAGGTAAGCCAATTTGAGAGATACAAAACACAATTGAATAATTCGGCGAGTTATCGTTTAGGGCATTTAATATTGAAGCCTTTAAAGTGGATAGGCAAGCAGAAGAAATAATGCCGGCAGTTTCTGTGATCATACCAAATTATAACAATGCACAGTTTTTAAGCGAAAGAATAAATTCTGTTCTCTCTCAAACGCACCAGGATTTTGAATGCATCATCTTAGATGATTTTAGCACGGATAATAGCAGGGAAATCATTGAGTCCTATGCAGCAAAAGACAAAAGAATACGTTATTACATTTCTGATTTTAATAGCGGCTCGCCCTTTATTCAGTGGAACAAAGGCGTTGCAATGGCAAAGAATGAGCTGGTGTGGATTGCGGAATCAGACGATAGTGCATCACCGGAATTCCTGGAAAAACTTCTGGACCTACACAAGCATCCTGGCATTGCATTAGCATACTGCCAGAGCAACCGTATGAATGAGGTGAGCTTAGTAAAGGGAAATTGGAAAACCTTTACGGATGAACTGGATGAAAATTTATTTGCAAATGATTTTGTACTTGGAGGCATGAATTACATCCGATCTTTTTTGATTTATCGGAATACTATACCCAACGCCAGTGCCGTGCTTTTTAAAAAAGATATTTATCAGTCTGTTGGCGGTGCTGATGAAAGTTTGCTTACTAACAGTGACTGGCTTTGCTGGTTGAAAATGCTGTCAACAAATACCATAGCTTTTACTGCAGCCCCTTTAAATAACTTCCGCTACCACAAGAACAGTGTTATTGCGAAACACACTGGAAAAATTAGTAATACATATAAGGAACAATATGATGGCAGCATGCGAAAGAAATTTGCCCTTTATTGCCGTGAAAAAAATATTCATTTGCCAGCATCGGTAAAAAAACAAAACAAAACATATATCAGTTACGATAGGGGAAATAAAGGCCTGTTCCTTTTTCGCAGTGGCCACAAGCAAAAAGGTCTTGCGGCAATTATCAACGCATCTTTTTTTCCGGGATTCACACTGGGATATCTGCGAAGGTTGGTTAAAGGAATAAGCTTATGATATCGGTGATTGTTTGTTCGGCAAATAAAATATTGCTGGATAAACTTCGGATAAACTTAGCTGGGACTATCGGAGTACCTTATGAATTGCTGGTAGTAGAAAATTATACAGGGCAGCGGTCTATAGCCAGCATTTACAATGAGGCTGGTTCCAAGGCAAAATTTGATATACTTTGTTTTGTACACGAAGATGTGATCATACATGACATTGGCTGGGGACAAGAATTGATCAAACTTTTTGAGAACAGCGGTATCGGTCTGGTAGGCATCTCGGGAGCGGTATACAAATCAGCATATCCTGGTACATGGTCAACTTGCCATCCGAAATTATACCGCACAAATTCTCTGCAGCATTTTCCTGGCAGGGAGTTGCCGCTGGCAACAGATACAAATCAGGGCAAATTAAAAGCAGAGCAGGTTGCTGTAATTGACGGTGTTTTTATGGCCACTACAAAAAAAGTATTTGAACAATACCGTTTTGATGAACAGTTACTAAAAGGCTTTCACGGCTATGATATTGACTATGCGCTGCAAGTAAATCAGGAGTATAAAGTTGTGGTGAGTTACCGGATACTTCTGGAGCATTTATCGGCAGGCATTTTAAGCCAGGATTGGTTAGCAGATTCTATAGCCGTTCATAAAAAATGGAAAGACCTCTTGCCTGTAAAGTCCATAGAAATCGAACCTGCAATGACAACAGAAAGTGATTACAGAGCATGCTCTTCTGTGCTACAAGTGGCATTGAAAGACAGCGTCAATAAAGGATTAATAATCCAATATTACCTAACGGTACTATTTCGTTTCTATTCTTTGAATAAACTAAAGTATACAAAATCTGTGTGGCGTTTGCTTATAAGCGGCACATAAAATAAACATGAAATGGAATTCATTATACAAGGCTTTAAGTTGGGAAATTACGAAAGGTTTAAGTAAGGCAATGGCACTAAAAGACATTTCCTGGAAACCATCTAGAGTCATTAGTCATGATACGCTCTTTAGAAAACATAACCATCAAAAATTTTTCTTCATACAAGTTGGAGCTAACGATGGCGTTACAGGCGACGATCTGAGAAAATATATTTTGCAATATAAATGGCATGGAGTACTAGTAGAACCTGTACCTTATGTTTTCGAAAGATTAAAAAATAATTATAAAGGAGTTGAAAACCTTGAGTTTTTAAATTGTGCTATCGGCATTGAAACAGCCACATCAAAGTTTTACAGTATTTCCGAAACTGATTCAAATGGCCAGAATCTATTTGATGCATATGCCGATTTTAAAATTGATCAGTTATCCTCTTTTAATAAGGAGACAATTTTGAAACATGAATATATGCATCCTGATTTCAAAAATTTAATCGTAGAGACCGAGATCCCGACATTGGGAATAAATGAACTGCTTTTTAAGTACCCGAATCAAACTATAGACTTGTTACAAATCGATATAGAGGGATTTGATTTTGAATTACTCGATGCATTAGATCTCGGAAACAAAGCTCCAGGTATCTTAATATTTGAGCACCAGCATATGCCGGAAAGCAAGTACAGGGAGATACTTCGAAAATTAAAAAGTTATCATTATCAATTCTACAAATCTAATTGGGATACAATTTCGGTGAGAAAAGAATCATGATCTGGAAAATAATTGATAAAAGCTCAAAATTGAAATTTGCCACACTTGCCGAGGAAGAGTATGAATGTCAGAATGATCCCTTATTTCCAGATGAGGTTTCTATCCAGCTCAATAAAAATGCAATTGAAAATTTCAGATTTAATAATGGGTATTTCAAAATACATTACTCCAAATTTTCAGCGATAATAAAGAATGTATATGTTGAACCGACACGTTTTATTCTTATAAAAGGAGTTAACCAATTAATCAAAGAATCAATTGTTTTTGACTGGTACCGGATATCTTACAGGCGATATATTAATGCAATAATAAAAGATAACGTTATGCAGCTTGACAAAGCTGTGTTATTCGACGCAAAAATAGGGTTGAACGTTTTTCATTTTTACAATGACATCCTGGTAAAACTTTTTATTGCGGGGGAAAATTTCCCTTCATTCCCACTCCTTATTAGTGAGCGATTGTATACTTCTAAATTATTCCAGTTTTATTTTCAATTTGAAATGATAAATCGGTTGCAGTGGGTAGTCGTTCCTGAAGGAAAATATACTTTTATAAAAGAAGCGGTTCTTATAAAAGCAAAAGAATATGATGCGCAAAAATTAAAAATTATTGCAGACCTGGCGCATACTAAGATTAATATAGTTTACAAAAAAGGTTTAAGATTATTCGTAAACCGCAAAGACAGTGCAAGTAGATATATTTCAAATTTTAGTGAACTTAAACCTGTTCTTTTAAAACATCACTTTACTATTCTATACCTGGAAGACTTATCTATTGAAGAACAAATCAGCTATTGTACGAATGCAACTATAATTGCAGGAGTTCATGGTGCCGGTCTCACCAATATGATCTTTGCCTACAATAATAATCCAAAAATTATCGAGATCAGTCCGGCAGATTTCATACCCACGCATTATTTCTGGCTTGCCCATACATTTGATTTTTCCTATAACCTTTTTTTAGGAAGCAAAATTAAAAACGATACCGGAGGCAGTGGGTTTACGGTGAATGTAAAAAGATTCGACAACATATTAAGCACTAGGTATTAATTCAAATAAAAACATTGTTCTTAAACTAACATATCCTTGCGTATTGCAATCATATCGCTGATGGGGGGCGCACCCTGGGGCGGCAGTGAAGCCTTGTGGCATGCAATTGCTATTCATGCAGTCCAACAAGGAGATGAAGTTTTCGTGTCCGTATATGATTGGGGCAAACCACATGAAAAAATAAAAGCACTGGAAGAAAAAGGGATTACCATAAATTTCAGGAAAAGATATAATCCGGACGCAGGAAAATTCGAAAAAATAAAAAGATTTATTCATAATCGTAAACCGGAATTGAATAAGGATTACCAGGCCGTTATAGAATTTAAACCGGATATAGTTTTTATAAGCCAGGGTGGAAGCTTTGATTTGGCGATACACCACAAAGCTTTATATTATTTATTATGTCGGCACAAAATTCCCTATTCCTTTATTTGCCATAGCCATATACAATACAGTCTTATCCCCACTAAAGAAATCTACCCTGGTGCAGTAGAAATATTTGAAAATGCTAAACAAGTATTTTTTATTTCACATAGGCAATGGAATCTTATTGAGAGAAGGCTGGTAATGAAAATTACAAATGGCCACTTTACCTGGAACCCATTGAACTTGAGTATTCCTTTTGCAGCCCTAGACTGGCCTAATCAAGAAATTGTACAGATGGCAATAGTGGGCAATGTCATTGAAAATAAAGGTCAGGATACAGCACTTGAAGTATTGTCTGCGCCACAATGGAAGGCAAGAAGATGGGTCTTAAATATTTATGGCGATGGTTATGGCAAAAAATATTTGCAAGCTCTTGCAAAATATTATCAAATAGAAGAAAATATAATTTTTCACGGACATGTAGCTGATATGAAAAATGTTTGGCAGCAGAATCACATGTTGCTTATACCAAGTGCAGCCGAGGGTCTTCCCATCAGTCTTTGCGAAGCAATGGCCTGTGGAAGAATGGCGGTTGTTACCGATGTGGGAGGAAATACAGAATTGATTGAAGAAGGCGTGACTGGTTTTGTTGCCGCATCACCTACAACAGAAAGTTTTGGAGTGGCGTTAGAAAAAGCCTGGAGAAAAAAAGAAGATTGGAAAACCCTGGGTGTAAAAGCGCAAAACGTTATTTCTCAAAGATTAGATAAAGATCCAGGCAAAAAATTGTACTTTATTTTAACCGGAAATTGATCATCTGGTTAGCCAATAGGAATTCAACATGATTAAAATCATACGCAAGCTGCCAGAAAATTTCGTCGCAGAAGATATGTCTTTTTTCGAACCACAACTGCAAATTGAATTACCAGAGCCTGCTTGCCAGTTTTTTACCAGCCCGGTTTTAATACTTTCAAATGGAATCGTTTTGAACAGATTCAAACTACAGCCCCAAAGTCTTTTGTATTCCGGAAGATTTAAGGAGATTGGCGGCAATCTTTATCTTATAAAAGAAATTTGTAAATCTATTATTAAACGCAGAATACGTAGGCTAAATAATATTAATGACCATGTAACTGTTATAAATGAATGGACGAACAATTATTTTCACTGGTTTACAGAAGCCTTGCCCAAGTTAATGTATGTTATTACAAGTGGAAAACAACCAAGTGTACTATTATCAAACCGATATACATCAGCTTATCAAATCCGAAGCTTCGAACTAATGGGCCTTTCATACACTACTTTTATTGGTCATGTTATAGTCAGTAGAACTTTTCTGCCTTCCAGATTGGCACCATACCCAGCCCATTATAATCCTGTTCTTATGGAAGCCTTATCTGCCAAGTTAAAAAACGAGGTAAGGCTAGATTTAGATAAAGGAAAAAGGATATACTTATCGAGAAAGAATGCTGAAAAACGAAAAATACTTAATGAAGAAAAAGTGATTGCGCTGGTGAAGAAATATAACTTTGAAATATGTTTTTTTGAAGAAGAAATTTTGGATAACCAGATTTCCATCATGCATCATGCTGAGATATTTGTATCCATTCATGGAGCAGGAATGACAAATATGATTTTCTCTAAACCAGGAACGAAAATCCTCGAGCTGAGTTTACAAAATCAAACCCTGGATAAATGCTATTACAACCTAGCATGTGCAATGAACTTGAAATATTATTACCAGTTTTGCCTGTCTGATTGCAATAATGCCAATTTTCAAACCGCTGACTTAATTGTTGATCTAAATTTGTTAGAGCAGAATTTACTTAAAATGATTGAAGATTAAATCATGAAGTCGCTATTTAAGTCAATACTAAAACCTTCAAGTAGACTCTATAAGATTCTCTCTTATTTCATCAATTATAAAAATCGTGCGTATCTGCCAAGAAAGATAGACGGGATTGACCGAATACTTGAAAATTTTGCTCAAGGAAACTCCAAAATAAATTTTGTGCAGGTTGGATCTAACGATGGTATATCCGGGGATCCTATTTTTAAAAATATACACAAGTATGATTGGAAAGGTGTCCTTATCGAACCAGTACCTTTTCTACATGGAAAATTAAAATCGAATTATGAACAAAAAAAAGAAAACCTTCATTTCTTAAATATAGCAATTAGCGACGCCAATGAAAAGTTCAAAAAATTTTATGTAATCGACGAAAAATACCGCGAAATTTTCTCAGATTGGCATTACCAGTTGGGTTCTTTCTACAGAGAAGTATTGTTTAAGCATGGTATTCCGAATGTTGATAAATATTTAACCAGTATAAATGTTCCAGTTAATACGATTTAAAACGTAATTGATAGTTATTTTGAGAATAGTTTACCTGACCTAATACATATTGACGCAGAAGGGTATGATTTGGAAATACTCCAGACAGTCGACTTTAAGTCTTTGCCTAAAATACTTATAACTGAGTTTGCTAATCTAGATAGAACGAACAGAAAGAAATGATCCGTCTTCTTCGGGCAAATAAATACAGGATATACTGTTATCAGCAAGATTTCATTTCCTTACATGATTCAGTGCATGATAAGTACATAAAAGGAACAGTTGTATATCCTTACAGGACCTAATCTTTTTTTATGAAATTGGAAACAACTACAGTAAATGCTACACCTTTAATAAGTGTTTTAATTACTGCTTTTAACAGGGAGCAATATATTGAAGCAGCTATTGCTTCCGTGCTGAAGTCCTCATATACTAATTTTGAATTAATCATTGTAGATGATTGCTCTACAGATGAAACCCCGGTCATTGCCAAGCGTTATGTAGAGGTTGATGACAGGATATCGGTTTATAGAAATGAAAAAAATCTTGGGCAGTTTGCAAACCGGAACAAGGCCGCATCCTATGCTCAAGGCGAATTTATAAAATATGTAGATTCCGATGATCTTATCTATTCTTATACATTAGAACTTATGGTAGGATTTATGAAGCGTTTTCCCAAAGCAGCTATGGGCTTTTGCTACCAGGGGACACACCCAAATCAACCATTTCCTTTTGAAGTGACACCATCACAAGCCTTTGAGCAACATTTCCTTCAAGGTGGGCTTATGTTTGTTGGGCCAATCGGTATAATTTATTCAAAAAAAGTATTTAATGAAGTGAATGGCTTTGAAGAATTTGGAATGCCATCAGACAATCATCTCTCGTTAAAAATAGCTTCGAAACATAATACTGTTGCAATGCCCGGAGATTTGTTTTGGTGGAGAATACATGCTAACCAGGTTTTTAGTCTTGATAAAAAGTCAAGAACGGGCTTCCTTAATAATTATACCGTAGTTCTTAACCTTATTCGTAAACATTCCCCATTAACTCCGGAAATTAATAAATCGATTCTTAGCAAACAGCGAAAGATTTTTTACATTAATATCTTTAAGTTGGCTTTTAAATACTTAAAACCTTTAAAAGCTTTAAGCATTTTACAACAGGGCAACCGATTGGTAAAATAAATCGTTAGCAACCATAATAGTGTGTTTTCCAAAATCAAACTCCAGCTTGAAAATATTCCAAGTACTTAATCATTTTCTACCCGGGCAAACGGCCGGTACAGAAATTTATACCTGGGCTTTGAGTAAACAGCTTCAGCAAATGGGCTGCAAAGTGGAAGTAATCATTCCGAATTATGGTCAGCAAGAGTCGACACATTATGAATATGACGGACTAAAAGTATTTAAATATGCGGAACCTTCAATTGTAGATCGTTCACTTATCATGGCCTTCCGGAAGCCAGTAGGCCTGGTTGCTTTTATAAATTACATTAAAAAAGAACAACCTGATGTGGTTCATTTTCATGAACTGGCGGGCAGCAACGGCATTACTTTACATCACGTCTCTGCTGCAAAAAAGTTGGGCGCAAAAGTGCTGATGACCTTTCACCTTGCTGGCTACACCTGCAAAACAGGAACTCTTGTATATAAAGAAAAAACGTTTTGCGATGGTCGTATTGACATTCGCAAATGTAGCGCCTGTTACCTGCAAACAAAAACTTCACCCATTACAAAGCCTTTTATTCTTGCAGCAAATTTGTTTTTATATGGTATCGGAATAGATACGACAAAGTGGAATGCTAAAATAGGGACAGCTCTGGGAACGGGATTCCTGATTGAAAAATTGAAGAATGATTTTGAATCGCTGGTTTGCCAGTGCGATAAACTGGTAGTACTTACCAATTGGTATAGAAAAATATTGCTGCTAAATGGCGTGCCTGAAGACAAAATTGCCCACGTATCACAAGGCCTGCCTTTTGACAGTGGCGAAGAACAAGCCGCAGCCTCAGAAAAAACATCCCTCCCACTCCGGGTCATGTTTCTTGGAAGACTCGTACCTACGAAGGGCTTAGACTTATTAATAACAGCTTTAGATGACATAAAAGAAAATGAAATAATGCTCAGCATTTATGGGCAATCTGGTGATGAAATTTATGAAGATGCTTTGCGCAAGAGAGCTGAGAGAAAGAAAAATATTTATTGGAAAGGGAAATTGCGACAAGAAGAAGTTATAGCAACTATGAAGCAATCTGACATTTTATGCCTGTGTTCCACTTTTTCTGAGATGAGTCCTCTCGTGATCCAGGAGGCTTATGCAGCCGGTATTCCAGTGCTGGCGTCCAACGTTTACGGCAACGCCGAGCAGGTAAAAGACGGCTTTAATGGTTGGATGTTTAAGTTTAAAGATGCAGATGATCTCCGAAAACAATTGCAAGCGTTGATCAATGATCCTTCACTTATAGATGATGCTAAAAAAAATATTCCCTCAACGAAACCATTTCATATAGTAGTTTCTGCATACCTGGAGTTGTATAAGAACATCCTTAATATGAATACGCATGAAACTATTGGATAAAATAGAAAAGATTTTTGTCTTAACCATTGAAAGAAATGAGGACAGACATGCTTCTGTAAAAAAAATACTCGGCGGAATTGATTTTGATTTTTGGAATGGAATAGACCTTTCAGTAAAATATCCAAAAACAAATTTCGTGTCCCAACTGCCGGAAATTTTCTTTCAAAATTACTTGATAGATAAAAATCATGTACAGCCCTGGACATTAGGGCAATTGGGGGCATATACATCTATTAAAGAAATGGTGTTATATGCAGCTGAGAATAATCTGGATGCAACTTTGTTTTTTGAAGATGATTTCTACCCGCTTTTGGATAACTGGAAAAGTATTTTTAAAAAAGCCTTTGAAGAATTGCCTGAAGACTGGGACGTTTTATTACTTGGTTATAACTATGATGGAAGAGCATATAAGCACGCCTATAAAAGGCCAACAAGGTTTTTCTCCAGCCTAATTAATTATTATAATTTTCGTTTTAAAAATTTACCAAAAAGGATAATGCCACGGGCATACAGTAAGCATTTAGACATGGCTGGAGTTTGTAACGGAGGACATGCTTACTGTCTTTCATTAAAAGGTGCAAAGTTGCTTAAAGAACATTTGGTTCCGATGAAAAAATCAGGTGACGAATTAGTTAGCGAGATGATCAGCCAGCATAAGATAAAAGCCTATGCAGTATATCCATGTCTTTTTTTGCAAAATTCTGTTTTCCCTTCTAAAACCAGGTAACTGGAATGACTACAAAAACGAAAGCCTTATCCCTAATTTTGCAAGTATATAAAATACTCGTCCCTGTCCGGGCAAAAAATATTATTACGATGAAGCGTAATAAGGGTGGTTTAAATGACATTCGAAAGTCGATACTATCCTATTACGGAACAGACAAATGGAAAAGTAATAGTGAAGTTCAGGAGGTGACTCATTTTCTTAAAACGAATCCGTTGGCAGTATTCCCGTACACTTTTACACGAAAGTACAAAGCAGCTAAAGTGCAAATACATTTCGACATTTCACGACAATTAAATTATGTTGTACATGAAGGGAAAAAAATGTATTTTAAGAAAAGCTGGACAAAGAAAGACATTCGTGAGAATTATACAAATCTTTTACGGGAGCAGGATGTCACTTCGCCTCACCGTTATCTTTCTTCTGATTTCAATATTAAATTAAAAGATACTGTAGCCGATATAGGCGCCGCAGAAGGTATATTTTCGTTACCGTTAATTGAAGAAATTGGCAAATTGTATTTGTTTGAGAATGATCTGGAATGGATTGAAGCCCTTGAAGCTACTTTTTATCCATGGAAAGATAAGGTTGTGATAGTAAAAAAATTTGTCTCCAATAATGACTATGGAGATTCTATATCACTGGATAAATTTGCCTCTGAGAGGAATATTAAATTTGATTTCATTAAAATAGATGTCGATGGTGCCGAAGAACGCTTATTGAAGGGGGCTAAAACGATATTGGCAAATAAAGCAGCACTAAATATCGCTATCTGTACTTACCACAAGCAAGGTGATGAAAATATGGTAAAATCACTATTATCTCCAAATGGCTTTCATACAGAAACTTCAAATGGTTTCATGATTTTTATTTACGATAAAACTTTGGCTGAACCTTTTTTGAGAAGAGGGGTTGTAAGGGCTACAAAGAAAATTACTGATTCAGAAAAAGTAAATTAAAAAAAAATCACCGGTCCAATATTTCAAGAAAATTTTATACCCACCGATACCCATAATGAATACTAGATATCTCAAATTACTTTTACGACTATCATCATGAAAATTTTAATCGTAATGGACCCCGGCATTTTAATTCCCGTAACCGGCTACGGTGGGCATGAACGGCTGGTAGAGATGTTTGCCCACGAGTACCAGGCTTTAGGACATGATGTTGAACTTTTGATCACAAACGGATCTTCAGCAGCAGGGGCTATTGTTCATGGCCTGGGACCGGTAGGGTTTCCACCGAGAAAGAGGGATGCAATCGCAGCTATCTTCCGTGCCTGGAATTTTTTATATAAGAACCATCAAAATTATGATCTCATTCATAATTTTGGCCGATTAATCTATCTATTACCAATACTCAATAAAAAGGTAAAAAAGATAATGACATACGGCCGGGAAATTACTGGTAGCAATACAAATATCCTCCTAAAAATTCCTCATCAAAATATTGTTTTTACAGGCTGCAGTCAGAATCTTATCAGCAGGGCAAATGCCACCGGCAATTGGAAAGTAGTATACAATGCTATCAATTTTGAGAAATATATTGCGACAGAAAACCTAAACGAATCCGCTCCTTTTATTTTTTTAGGACGTATAGAAAGAGTGAAAGGTTGTCATACAGCAATCGCGGTAGCAAAGGCTACGAATAATAAACTCATTATCGCTGGTAATATTTCTAATCTACCGGAAGAAATCGAATATTTTGAAAAAGAGATAAAGCCATTTATTGATGGCGAACAAATTAAATATGCCGGCCCGGTAAATGACACTCAAAAAAACAAAGAACTGGGACAGGCTAAAGCCCTATTATTTCCAATAGAATGGAACGAACCATTTGGTATTGTCATGATAGAAGCAATGGCTTGTGGTACTCCTGTAATTGCGTTCAACCAGGGGTCGGTGGAAGAAGTAATTGATGAAAACATTACCGGCTTTAAAGTGAAAAACATGGAAGGAATGCTTGCTGCCATTACTAAACTTCCCATGATAGATAGGATAAAGTGCCGGCAACAAGCAGAGGCAAGATTCAACGTAACTAAAACTGCCCGCCAATATTTAAGTTTATTTGCAGCAAGTACCAGAGGTAAGAAAGTAGTCCTGGTTACCTCAGCACAGCCGGCTATCAATCCGAGAACGGTTAAGGAAGCCAATACACTTTCTAACTCAGGCTATGATGTTACAGTTATTTATACGTATAAAATAGATTGGGCTTTTGAGGCAGAAAAAAATATCATACCATTAGCGAACTGGGACGGAATTTTAGCAGGAGGTAATCCTTATTCGCAAAAGATTCTATACTACTACACTAAAATAAGACAAAGAATTTTTGTTTACTTAAACGAAATCGGTCTTCAAAAATTCAATATTGCTGAGCATACTCAAAACAGGTGCTATACAGAACAACTGAAAATTGCAAAAAAACTAAAGGCTGATATTTACATAGGGCATAATCTCGGGGCGTTACCTATAGTTGTGAAGGCAGCAGAATATGGCAAAAGAAAAGCTGCTTTCGATTTCGAAGATTATCACCGGAATGAATACCAGGTAACTGATGTACCACGGCGTAAAAGAATAGAATTTTTAGAAAAAAAATACGTTTCCAAGGTTTCCTATATTTCTTTCTCCAGCCCAGCTATAAAGGAAGAAGTACTCAAAGATTTCCCTCGGTATATCGGCAAAACCTTAACCCTTCTAAACAGTTTTCCTCTTGAAAAAGAAAGTAATTATACGTGCATGAAAACAGGGCAACTCCGGTTGTTGTGGTTTAGTCAAACAGTAGGACCTAATCGTGGGTTAGAATGTTTATTTGAAGCACTTTTAAAATTACAAGATCCAAATATTTCACTCACTATAGCTGGTAGGGTACGGGAAGATGTAATTGATACATATACATCCTTATCTAAACAAATCCTGGGTCCGGTAGAATTCGCAGGTGTTTTGCAACCACATCTGTTACATAAACTTGCTTTAAAACATGATGTTGGATTGGCCCTTGAGCCAGGTTTTTCCAGGAACAATAGCATTGCGTTATCTAATAAAATTTTTACCTACGTGTTGGCCGGGAATGCAGTTATTTTTTCGGAAACAGAAGCCCAAAAAGAATTCAACGACACGGCAAAAGCAGGGTTGTCTTTTCCTCCCGATGATGTAGATGCGCTGGCTGCGTGCATTCGCAAGTATACTGATATAGAATTACTACAAGCCCAGAAGCAACACAATCTGATCCTTGCCCGCACGAAATATAATTGGGAACTTGAAAGTGAGAAATTATTAGAAGTAATATCCGAAATGGAAGATTGATTTTATTTTATAGAGGGCATCTCTATTAACCCAGTTTTTTAGTTGAATATTTTTTTAAAAGATTTTTTTACTTTTTTTTGATAATTTTTTTGAATCTATGGCTCACATTGCTTTTAAACGTTGCCATTTTTGTTTTGATTTGTTCAATTTTTATTGAATGGGCACACTTCTCCCACTATCTTCTTAATTCTATATTAATTTGT
>JBBSUB010000034.1:0-24608 GCA_038235345.1 Chitinophagales bacterium | reverse complement strand
ATGTATAAAAATCTAAAAATAGGGTATGTTCCTTATAATACCGATTTATCGCATCCGGATGACCGCAGAAGGTTTCCTTATTTTGCAAAGAGGAATAATGTGCAATTTGAAATAGCGGATAATAACAAGTTTTACGATGTGATCTTGCTTCCCGCACCAGCCAACCTGACAAAATGGTTATTATATAAAAAGAAAAATCCACAAACACGCTTTGTTTTTGAAATGGTGGATAGCCTGATTTATCAGTCGGATACTTTTAATACACTCTTTAAAGGGGTCGGACGTTTTGTATTGGGCAAAGAGTCTCTGCCAAGTGTAAATCATAAAGATGTTCTGATTAAATGGTTGAAGATCGCGGATGTCGTGATGTGCTCCAGCGAAAAAATAAAAGAAGATATTCAAAAATGGAATAGCAATGTGGTTGTAAGTCTTGACTATCTGGAACATGAATATCAATTCACTAAAACGGATTATTCTATTAAAGGGAAAATGAAATTGCTTTGGGAAGGACAAGGAGTTATTGTGCCCCATTTTTTACATTTTAAGAGCATGTTCGAAAGGGTTAGTTCTTTTTGTGAATTGCACGTGGTGACGTCCAATTCCTTTCCAAAATACGGTCAATTTGTAAAACAAGATGTGGCCACTTTTCTGCAACAATTGCCAATAGATACTCATTTCCATAAATGGGATATGAATAAAAACTCTATACTTTTTAGTCAGTTGGATTGTGGAATCATTCCTCTTGATAATAGAAACAATTATGGATGGCATAAGCCGGCAAATAAACTGATCTCATTTTGGTTATCCGGGCTTCCTACACTTACCTCCAATACACCGGCATATATTGATGCTGCCGGGGAAATGAGTAACGATATTTTATGTGCTGATGAAGATGATTGGGTTGAAAAGTTACATAAGTTGAGAGAAATGAAGACGGAAGAAAGAGCATTTTTGGCGAAAGATAATTTCGATTATGCAAAATCATTATATTCCAATGAATCTCATGATTCAATTTGGGTTAATTTATTTGAAAATTTATGTAAAACCCAACCTCTTTTGGCAGAGCCAATATGGCCGGAATACATTATGAATCCATCTCTCGCCGGACAGGTACTTCGTGGATCCTTTTCTGGACATAGTGTATTTGGGTAAATGATTATTCTTCCACCACCTGGTTAAATTTGGGAATAATTTTTTCTGAATCATAAGCGAGGGATCGTTCAAATGCTTTTTCTTTCATTCTCTCATGAAGGGAATTATCTGTCGCCATTTTCTCCATGGCCTTGGCCAAAAGATCAATATCATTAACTGGTACAAGGATGCCATATTCTGCTATTTCTAAATTGTCCACTATCTGTGTTGCAGGGTCTGTTGCCGGAGCGAGAATTTCCCGTGGACCGGATTTGCAATCTGTAGAGATCACAGATAACCCACAACTCATTGCCTCTACCAGGGAATTCGGAAATCCTTCAAATAATGAAGGCAAAACATAACAATCACTTTTCGAAAGAAATTTGAATGGATTGGTATCGAAATCTAAAAAAGTGATTTGGGAATCAAGATTCATTTCTTTGACCAATCCTTTTAATTCTTCTTTCAGATAGCGGTGTCCTAAAAGAATTAAACGAATATTCAAATGTTTGATCTTATCAAATGCCAGAATTAATGCCTTCTGATTTTTTTGTATTCTGAAAGCGCCTACATGTATAAAAGTGAATTGTTCGCTTTCAGGAAATTCCACTTCTTCTTCACTCATTTTTTTCATGAATCGAAGATTTATTGGATTCGGGATGACTTCATAAGAACCCTTAATATCAAAATTAGTTTCCAGGTCGAATTTCATCATTTCCGAATTCGTTATGATTTTATTGGCTTTGGGGTATAATTTTTTAGTCAGGTAAACAGATAGTTTGCGGTGTAAAGGAGAAAATGTTTTTAATTGTTCCGAAAAATAACTTCGTTCACTGATTATAATTTTTGCTTTGTTGCCCATTTCTTTGCTTAGGCAGGAAATGTAATTTGGTCTTTTAAGAAAAGAAATACTTGCCTCTGCCTGACCCTTTCTACAAATATTTTTATATCTCCAGGCAAGCCATGGAAGTTTTGCCAGAGTGATGAATCCATTTTCTATAAAAGGTTGATTTAAATGAACGATCCTGATATTTTCCGGTAGTTCATATTCTACCAGATTTGTCAATAGAACCAAAGTGATATCATACCGGTTCTTCCAATGCTCAATGAGTAATGAAACAACGCGTTCGGCACCACCGGTACCTAATGTATTTATTAATATGAAAACTTTTTTCTTTGTAGACATGATGTGAGGATCACCTAAAAAGTTTATGGTAAAATGAATGATTCAAAGTAATTCTTTTTTGTGTCTTTAGCTCTTTTTGGAAATTCTTTGTTCGACATTTTGAAAGATTAAATTCCTGCACCACCTTAAAAAAGGACTTTCTACCATGCGGTTAAAAAGAATAGAAAATGTAATAGTCGAGACAATAATGAGAAAAATATTTGTCGGAGTATCAGGGCCGATCAGCAGAGTAATAATAGGACCAAATAAATAAATAGCATAGGAAGCTTCCCCCAAAACTTTTATAATTTCCCCAGGTTTCTTATAAAAAGTAAAGCTTTTTTCAAAAGAGGAGATCAGCCACACAATAGTGAAGGCAATCGGGCCATATATCAGGTAAGAAATTGGTGTGTCGAATGGAATATTTATGACAAGAAATAAAAGAGAACTACTGATCACTATTACCAGGGCAGGTTTGGAGGGTACTGATTTATTTGTAAAGAAATAGCCGCTCACTAATCCAAGAAGAAATTGCCATAGATTTTGTCCGATCAGGAAGTTCCATATAGATCCCTTTAAGGTATATTCTGTTAGATTTATGAAAGTTACCGCCGTGGTGAGCGTAAGAAAAGTAAAGAAAATAAAAAAATGATACCGTGATGGAAGCAGGTAAACTGCGATCCAAATCAAAAAATAAAAATACAATTCATAAGATAAACTCCAGCTAACACCAAGAACAGGAGAGTGCCCCGGGAAGAGTAATATTGTTTTCAGGTTAAAAAAAGCGGTATTAGATGGTAGAATAAAATAGAGAGCGACAATGGCCACCCAATAAAGAAAAAATATTTTTGTAATCCGGTTAATGATAAATTTAAAAGCAGAAGGTTTTGTACGAGTGTACAAGGTATAGTACATCACAAAACCACTAATGACAAAAAAAAGGTCTACGCCTTTATATCCCGAATCGAATAGAGATAAATGATATAATAGCACAAGATTAGCAGCAATAAAGCGGATAAGTTGTAGGAAATACAGCATTAATTATAGAGATGTATTGCAAAGAAAGCCTGAAATTATTTTAGGACGAAAGGGCTGAAATCAGGTCTCTCCTTAAGTTTGTTTCGGATTTAATATGTGCGCAAGTTATTACAATTTGCCTAAAGTTATATTCTTTGATAAATGACTTTAGGATTATTCAGCACATCAGGAATGAGCCGTTTTATTACAAATATTATTAGATAAAAATCCGTTTACCTTGCTTAAGACCTTTTTTAAGGTTTAATTTGTACTATTCAATTTTTGATCTAAGATGTTCCCCTCCCAATCAACGTTTATACTAACTATAGCGGATCTATATCTTACTCCAATTTATATTTTAATACTTTATTTAATCATTAAACGATTAAGAAATAAATACTATACAGATTCTCCTATTGGAAAATTCATCCTGCCATGTTTTTGGTTTCATGTCATTGCCTGTATATTTTTTGCCTTAGTAATGCAATTTTATTATGGATTCGGAGACGTGTACGGATATTATACAGGTGGCCTGGAGATATGGAATGCATTCATAAAAAGTCCGGCAACTGCTTTGGAATTAATTTTTCGATCCAGGGAAAATTATTCAGCTGAAGCTATAAGTGTAGCACCATATACCTCTTTTATGGGTTTTGCCCTTTCCTTAAATATAGTAATAAAGATGGCCGGTTTTATTTCTATCTTTTGTTTTGGAACCTATATTCCTATTGCCCTGGTATTTACTATGTTTTCATTTTTGGGAACCTGGCTAATTTTCATTACCATAAATAAATATTTTCCTCACGTCTATAAATTTACCACTTTAGCTACATTATTTATCCCCTCCGTTATTTTGTGGAGTAGTGGTATCAGCAAGGAGCCGCCATGCATGTTTGCTTTAGGCCTTGCCTTTTATTCTGTAGATAAACTACTACAAAAACAAGGCATCTTTAAACATGCTTTATATATCATTTTCGCAAGTTGGATATTGATTTTTACAAAAAATTATATTTTTTATACCTTCCTGATAGCGGCAATTATTTGGGTTTATTTTTTCTTCCTAAATAATTTATCTTTTCCAATATTGAAGTTTTTTACCAAATTATTTATCGCGCTTGGCATCCTTTCCTTTTTTATTTATTTCTTTTTAGTTCCGGATAACCCAGTTCAGGCAAGTTTTATGGCAGGATTAGTAAAAGGAGAAAATCTGCAGGGATTAATGACGAGGGCAAATGAAATGGAAGGAGGTATTGGTTATACTTTACCTCAAGTTGAATTTAGTTTTTGGGGATTTGTAAAGAGTTTTTTTTCTTCCTTAAATGTTACTCTTTTCCGTCCCTATGTCTGGGAAACAGAAAACATATTTATGTTCTTAAGTTCTTTTGAAAGTTTTTTCACGTTCGTACTGGCGGGAATAGTTATAATAAAAGGTGGCCTTGGAAGACTTTCAAAATTAGTGCGGGAGTATCCTGTCATAGTTTTTATGCTGGTATTCCCCCTGGTATTTTCTCCAATCGTCGGATTTATTTCCTTCAATTTCGGAACACTTGTGCGCTATAAAATCCCGGTGCTCCCGTTCTTTTTCCCCTTTTTGTTTATTTTATTACTTACACGGAAAAGTGCAGGCAATTCAGAACCTGACGTTTTAATTGATTCTGCTATACCGAATGTAAATGATAAATAGTTTGAAAATAGTTCTTAAATCGGCATAATACCACCTAATATTTATTCTTTTTCCTCCGGATTATTTTATAAATAAAGATGGTATTACATCCAGCGACGCCACCATAATTGAAACATCAGTATAAGCCAAACCTGAATTTCATTTCCGCTTTTTCCTGCAAGAAAACCATCTCTTATTTTTATAGCCTCCTTTATATTGATATAGCCATGTTTGGCTAATTCTTCTTCAGTAATATATTCGAGAAGGTATTCTTTTAAATCTCCTTTCAACCATTCAAAAATAGGTATGCTGAATCCTGATTTTGGTCGGTCAAGCAAATTTTGAGGAACATATTTATGGGTAATTTGCTTTAATAAATACTTCTTATTACCGGCATTGTATTTCATTTCGGATGGAAGCCGGGCAACAAAATCAATTAAACGGTGATCCAGGAATGGCTCCCGGCCTTCCAGTCCACAGCTCATCGTTGCCTTATCTACTTTTACTAAAATATCATCTGCCATGTAGGTTTTATAATCCAGTGCCAAAACAGTATTGATAAAATCATTCTCTTTGTTCAATGGTTGAAATTCATCGTACAAGCCGGGGACAGCGATGGGGTTTTGTAAGAATGATTTTAATTGCTTTTGGGTAAAATGCCTGTTCAGGGCTTCATAGATACCATAATCATTTTTTGCAGTAAATACCTCCGATAACCGGGAGATTGCCCGGATATTATTGCTATTTAAAGGCATTGAATGAGATGACACGCTATTTAAAACTGAGCCGGAAAAAGACCTTGCTAACCGGGGAATATTTTTTAAATAGGCTGAAATAGCGGCTAATTGACTGTAACGATTATAGCCGGCAAAAATCTCATCTCCGCCATCAGCAGATAAAGCTACTGTTACATTTTTTTTGGCAAATCGGCTAACAAGTATGGTTGGTATTGCAGAACTGTCGCCAAAAGGCTCATCAAAAATTTCCGCTAATTGCGGCAAAATTTCCTGACTCTCTTTTACGGTACAAAAATATTCATGATGGTCTGTCCCTATGTGAGCGGCAATTTTTTTGGCAGATGTTGCCTCATTATAATTTTCATCTTCAAATCCGATGGTAAAGGTTTTTATTTTTTGTTGACTTTGGCTTTGTAGGATAGCTGCTACGGCAGAGCTATCGTAACCACCGCTTAAAAACACTCCCACCGGAACATCGCTGACCATTCGATAATTAAAAGAAGAAATCATCAGCTTCTCTACTTCTTCCATCGCTTCTTCTTCCCGAATGGAGATTTTGGGTTTATTATACGAATTAATAACGTCGTAATATTTTATTTCTTCTGATTGTTTTGTCTCTAGATTAATTTTAAGATAATGGCCGGGTAAAACCTTCTGTGTGTGTTTAAAAATGGTATAAGGTGCCGGAATATAGCCATAGGTAAAATAAAGGCTTACTGATTTTTCCTGAATTTCTTTTTTGAAATTAGGGTAAGCATGTAACGCTTTTAATTCTGAAGCAAAGAGGATACAATTATTTTTTTCATAATAATAAAAGGGTTTTACACCTGCGCGGTCTCTGAAAAAATACAATGTATTTTTTCTTTTATCCAAAATTACAAAAGCAAACATGCCGATAAAATAGTCCACCATTTTTACTCCCCATTGCTCATATGCCTTAACAATTACTTCCGTATCACTTTTCGTTTTGAATGAATGTCCGAGCTTTGTCAGTTGTATTTTGATCTCCGAATAATTATAAATTTCTCCATTTAAAATAAGGGATACGTTTCCGTCCGCACTATGCATTGGTTGTTTGGCAGCTTCACTCAAATCAATAATGGATAATCTTTTATGGCCGAATCCGATAAGGGCATTCTTTGTTTCATAGATTTCTACGCCTTCTCCATCCGGACCACGGTGAGCTAATGCCTGATTCGCAGTTGATATATCTTTTGCAGTAAGAGTTTTATTAAAGTCGCAAAATCCTGTTATACCACACATGAGGTTTATTTTTTAGTAACTTCTTTCATAGGTAATCTATTTTTCGATTAACGCATACATGTCCTGAATTCTTTTGATGTATTTTTCTTCGGAAAAATCGGAGATTATTTTTTTTCGGGCAGCCTTAGACATTTCCTCCAGGTCTTTTTCCTCCATTTTTAGAACTCGTTCCATAGCCTTTTCTAATCCTTCAAATGTATGGGGGAAAATAAATCCGCTGATACCATTTTCTACAATTAATGCAGACCCTTGCTGATCAGAGATCAATGGAATAACCCCAAAACTCATTGCTTCAAGAAGAGCATTATTAGCGAATATAAATTCAGCAGGCATTACAAAGAACCTGCTGTCTTTAAAAAAATGTTCAGTGTCAGAAGAAAACTCTTTTACGGAAAGGGAAGCCGGTTTATGAGTAAGTATATATTCTTGCTCGTTTTTGTGGGGGCTATCCGAAAGAAAGCCTGCCAAAATATTTTTAGTTTGCATGAATGCTTCCTTTTGAAGTACCTGAATAAACCAGTCAGATCTTCTTTCAGGAATTACACGGTTAAGCCAGAGGAAGTCTGTATTCCTGGCGGCAGGTTCAGAAATATTACCCATGGTAACAGGAACCGCATTGTGCAGGAAAAATAATTCTTTTGATCCTATCTTTTCTAAGAGGGGTTTCATATAAAGTTCACGGTACCAAACCACATCCGAATATCTGTAACAAAACTGCATAGAAAACCGGGTGAAGATGTTATATTTTTTATTGCAGTAATAATATAAATCTCCTCTTTCAGCACATATGGATTTTATACCAAATAGTTTACCCGCTAAAACATATAAAAAACTTAAGGCACTTCCCGGATAAACCTCCAGGTGATGAATGGTTCTGGAATTCTTTTTCAAATATTTAAATACCTGGAAAGTCTGTTTAAACGGGTTTTTACTTAATCTCTCCCGTGAATTTTTTGGAAATAGAAAGCTATCAACTTTGGTATTTAATTGGTAGGCGAAAAAATGAGCGTGCATCCCAAATTGATTTATTGCCTGCACCTGTAATTTGTTTTTGAAGGCCACTGTATCTATAAAAATGACTACGTTATTATTCATACAATTCGGAATGGATTAGGGTTATTTCCTGCCAAAAAATTTAAACACATGAGGAACAATATTGTTGACCCAAAGGAATTTTTTCCAAACATTTTCTACATCTTTCTGCAATTGGTTTTGCCGGTACTCCTGCAAGAATAAAATGAGCTTCAGAGGATTTGGATACTACGCTGCCGGCACCTACAATGCAATAATTCCCTATTTCAACACCCGGAAGGATAACACTATTAGCACCTATCCAAACATGATGACCAATTTTTATTGGCGGAGCCAGCTCATTTTTAGTGATATCAGTAAAGCTATGATTAGCGCTAATAAAACAGCAACCCGCGGCCCAAAGTGTTCCTTCTCCTATTTCAATTCCATTTAAAGCCTGGTAATAACAAGCGTTTGAATAGTTCAGGCTATTATAAATTGTGATGGATTTTCCGCCCTTGGGAATGACCAGTTTTTCGGCAAAATTGAAGCGGGATGTATAATGTAATAAAAAGTCGCCCTTGTGTTGTGAGATAAAATATTTATAAAAATAATTGCACACCATTAATCCTATTCCACCGGAAAAATATCTTCTTTCGATCAATTTTCTTCCACCCATAAGAGAGATCAATTTTCCAATGACTTTTTTCATGTGCTCACTTTTAAAACGGTACATTATAGATCAGATACACGATAATAATGCCCACTAGCTGGAGAAAAACAGCCTTGTTCATTAAAATATTTTTCCGCCATTCGGTTAGCATTCCTTCATGCCGCAATTGCAGCAAAGAAAGGAAAGTAACAGATAGAAAACCGCCCCAGGCAATACCGATAACTCCAAATAAATAAAACAAAAGTAAGGATACAATAATATTAAAGATCAAACCGGCAACTGAATAATAAAATGTCCACTTTGTTTTTCCTGAAGCGATTATAAGTGCGCCATATTGTGTATTTCGCCAGAGACCAACAAGCAGGTATGTTTGAAAGACAGGTACGGCATCAACATATTTTTGGGTAAAAAGAAATTCGATTAATGGTTTGGAAAATATCATCATCAATAATATAATCGGAACGGTAATGCGTGTAGATTTTAAGGTAGTCTGCAACCATAAGTTTTTTGCCTCTGATGCATTTCCTTTGCGATAAGAAGAGACCAGGTCAGGAAATATTTTTTGCATAATAGATGCTCCAATCATTCCAACGACAGGCAATTCAATAGCCCCGATGGAATAGATTGCGAAAACTACCGGATCGGTAAAAGCGCTCACAATTCCTTTGTCAAGATTGAGTGTAATAACTCCTACAAATGTGGCGATATATATAGGAAATCCAACCCGGAGATAAGGTTTGATTTTAAAAGCTTCCTTCCAATGCACTTGTTTTTTTTGATTAATAAAAACAAAGATGTAGGGGAGAAAAAGCACCAGGTATATCATCATAACAAGACCGGACATCCACCACCAAAAATATTGAGCAGACAGTTTTTCGTACAAGGGCCAGGTGCAGGCGATCAATATGAAAGAGATAATGATGCAGTATATGGAATAGCGGTATAATTCCTTTGTGTGTTTATTGTTGATCATCAGGTAACGGATAGCCCTGCTGAGAGTGACGATTACAAAAATAACCGGAAGTGAATAAAGGAAGTAATGGAGCGATTCATTATTAAACGCTTTGGCAATAAGGTTCATTCCACCTAATACTAAAATGGATTGAAGAATCAATGCAATCAGAAATGTGGTGGTAATCAGACTTAATGCGTGTCGGAAAGTGTTCTTAGAATCGTAGGAAATAAAGTAGCGGTACCCTTCCGGCATTCCCAGCGAAATAAGCGTAGCACCTAAAGTAACCAGTAGCATCAATTGCCTCCATGTTCCAAAATCTTCCTGTGTAAATCTGCGGGTGAAAACCAAATCACCTGCAAGAAAAATAATTGCCACTGCGGCACTGGAAAATAAAATATGAAATGAGGGAGTCTTTATTAATTTTTTTATTTTCTCATAATATATTTGCAGGTAGGCAACATTCATTGATTGAAATTATGAAACTCTTTTATGAACAAATATTATATCTCATATTCCGCGTATTTTAAGGAAACCTGAAGAATATTATTTAGCATTTCTGATGTCATGCACTACCTGTATAGCCTTCCTGGTTTCAGAAATCCGGAATCCCTTGCCGGCAATAATTTCTTCGTAAGACCGTGTGTGTAATTCCGTGAATCCATTACTGAATTCAAAAGATTCCCCATTAATATTTAGCATTCGAAATGTGCGCAAACCTGCATTCCTTGCTTCATCAGATAACTCATCCGCATCTATACTAAGCATCCAGTTTACAGATGCCTTTTTCAATTCCAGGTGACCGGAAGCAGACAAACGGGTCATTTTGGAAACCGTATTTTCTTCTACATCTCCGAAGATCCACATGAGCATATCAAAAAAATGTACACCAATGTTCGTGGCAATACCTCCGCTTTTTTCAATATCACCTTTCCAGCTTGTATTATACCAATTCCCCCTACTGGTGATATAGGTCAAATCAATCTGGTGTTTTTTTCCTTCGGGTAAGGCATCAATTTTTTCTTTTAAAGCAATAATAGCAGGATGAAGTCTTAATTGAAGAATGGTAAATATCTGGCCGCCGGTTTCTTTTTCTATTTCCATTAGTGCATCTACATTCCAGGGATTTAAAACCACCGGCTTCTCACATATCACATTTGCGCCTACACGTAAACCAAAACGAATATGGGAATCATGTAAATAATTCGGACTACATACACTTACATAATCAGTAGGGATTCCCTGGCGTTTTAGTTTTTCCACATGGCGGTCGAAACGCTCAAATTCCGTAAAGAAATCTGCTTTTGGAAAATAACTATCCAAAATTCCTACGGAGTCATGTTTATCTAATGCGGCCAGAAGATTATTGTTCGTATCCTTTATGGCCCGCATGTGCCGGGGGGCAATATATCCTCCTGCTCCTATTAATGTAAAATTTTTCATGTTGTATATATAATCAACCTTGGTTTGAAAAAACCCTGTTGTCTTTTTGAAATCCAATAATCAATAAAATACCAGAATATGTATTCAAAGTAAGAATTACAGCATTTATTTAATTCTTTTCACCATACTTTCTTGCATAAAATATTCCTGCCCACTTTCCGGACATATTGCTTTATTTTCTTGATTGAAAACTAATTTTTGTCCATATTCACTCATCCAGCCTTTTTGCTTGCCAGGGTTGCCCACTATTAAAGCATATGCCGGAACGTCTTTTGTAACAACAGCCCCGGCACCAATAAATGCATATTCTCCGATGGTATTACCACAAACAATGGTCGCATTTGCACCAATGCTCGCACCCTTTTTTATAAGTGTTTTTTTAAATTCTTCTTTTCGGCTTATAGCACTTCTTGGATTTATCACATTCGTTAAAACCATGCCCGGACCTAAGAAAACATCATCCTCACAAATAACGCCATCGTAGATACTCACATTGTTCTGAACCCGCACATTATTTCCTAAAACAACTTTGGGCGATACAACCACATTTTGCCCGAGGCTACAATTATTTCCGATAATACTTCCCGCCATTACATGACAGAAATGCCAAATTTTGGTTCCTTCACCAATGGTGCAACCATCATCTATGAATGAGGAAGGATGAACGTAGTAATGCATATTTTTATTTCTCAAGAGTTTTTAAATATTCCCCATAACCACTTTTTGCAAACTTTTCAGCGAGTTTATTTAGTTGATCCTTGTCAATAAAATGCATCCTGAAAGCAATTTCTTCCAGGCAACCAACTTTAAATCCCTGGCGTTTTTCGATTACCCGTACAAATTCTGATGCGTCATGTAATGACTCAAAGGTACCTGTATCCAGCCAGGCAAAACCGCGGTCAAGCACCGCTACTTTTAATTTTTTATTTTTCAGATAAACCCTGTTAACATCGGTAATTTCATATTCACCGCGGGAGGAAGGTGCTATATTTTTAGCAATATCTACGACGCTATTATTGTAAAAATATAAACCAGGAACTGCATATTTGGATTTTGGATTCTCCGGCTTTTCTTCAATACTGATAGCAGTCATATCCTTATCAAACTCTACCACACCATATCTTTCGGGGTCAGTTACCGGGTAAGAAAAAATAACGGCTCCGTCCGGATTGGCAGAACGTTGCAATAAACTGGAAAATCCACTACCATAGAAAATATTGTCTCCAAGAACAAGTGCTACAGCATCTTCACCAATAAACTTCTCTCCAATTACAAATGCCTGGGCAAGTCCGTTTGGAACTTCCTGTATAGCATATTCCAGTTTACATCCCCATTGGTCTCCATCACCTAAGAGGCGTTTGAACTGCTCCTGATCTTCCGGTGTTGTTATGATCAGTATTTCTCTGATTCCCGCAAGCATGAGGGTTGATAGCGGATAATAGATCATGGGTTTATCATAAATGGGCATTAATTGCTTACTTATTCCCATTGTAATAGGGTAAAGTCTTGTACCACTTCCTCCGGCCAGAATAATTCCTTTCATATTTTTGTTTTTATTTTTTAGACAGTATCTGAATCACCATAACTGATATACCAATTCTTTATTTTAAGAATTTCTTTTTCAAATGTACTTTTCAAAACCTTTATAATAACTCCCAGTTTTTGAGGGCGTATTTTCTCCGGAAAATTATAAAAGCCAACACTTTTAAAACTAAGGTAATTAAATGAATGGGGATAACACCAGGCTAAAATAACATCCGCATTGTTCTTTTTAAGAATACGTAATGAAAATCGCAACAATTCCTTTCCGGCAGGTTTGTTTTGAGGATTAAAAAGTAGTTCCATAAGATATCCTACTTTCCCGCCATGTTTATTTTTTAAAGTAAAAATAACGATCCCTTTTAATTCTGTCCCTTCATAATATCCATAGATCGAATAGTTTCCTTTTGGTTTATCGACAAATCTCCAGTTCATGTATGCAGCATCCCTGTTGACACAGACCGGAATGCAACTTTTTATGTTTTGCCACAATTCGTCATAATCCTCACCAAAATTTTCTATTCTTTTTAAAGATATATTATTCTTTAATTTACCACCAGGCTTTGATTCAATAGTACAATTCGAATCAGTTGAATCTTTAGCATCTTTTCCTCTGAAAAACTTTTTTATAAAGTAAGAAATCTTTAATGGTTTTATCAAAAAAGGAACCTCACCAAAATAGGTAAAACCTAATTTTTTTACAAAACCATTTACTGAATTTTCATTCGGGAAACCAAATACCAATGCATTTCCTCTTTCTTTTTCTTTCTGAGCCAGCTTAGTTGCCAGTTGAATAAATAAACCTTTGCCCCTGTGCCTGTGATCCGTTAAAGTGTCGAAGGATTGCAATGCAGGTATATTGGTTTGCATACATTTCACCACAGTAGGTAGATAAGTGTAAATGGCCGCAATATTTCTGCTTTCCGGTTCAAGTGCATATAGAATAGACTGCTCTTTGCGCAAATTATCCTGGTGAAGCCATTTTAGCATAGCCAAATCCTTTTCACTTTTATTCTGGTCGAAACAATCCTTATATGTTTTCAATTCTTCGTCGCTCCCCGTACCTTCTACAATATCATATTTTGGTATATTCTCTTTCATGTGCCCACCATCTTTAATATTCGCCCATGGATTTTGATTCAAAACCATATTCCGATTTATAAATAGAGTATTGTTTTAAAATCTTTTCTAAGAAATGCAAATTTTCGTTCGTATATCCTCCAAAATTATGTGGATGCCACCAAATGTGGTAATTTTCTTTGTTTTTCGCAGCGTACTGCATAGCTTTTTTTATCCTGTTGAAACGCAAGGGCTCAAATATTTTTAATCGGGGTGTATACGGCCTTAGAAAAAGGCTGGCGGGTATATTTTTTAAATCCTGTGCATTTGCCTGGGGATTTTTAAATGTATTATAGCCGGTTATATTAAAATATGCATCAGCTAAACGCATGAGTCTGACTCCGAAAGTTTCTCCTTTGAAATCCCTTGGCTTATACAACCAGCCGTGGGCATTTCCTCTGTAAGAACGTACTCCAAGCGAACTTAACACAGCCAGATGTTCATCATTATATTGATTGCGAGGAAAGACAATACTTTTACATTGACTGTCAAATTGAGCCTGTGCTTTAATAGCGCATTCTATATCCTCTTTAAATTCAAAAATTGTTTGGCCTTTTTCCAAAGCGAAGTAATGACTGTAAGTGTGTGTGCCTATTTCCTGGAAGGGGGTATGTTTAATGAGTGATATCGCTTCCGGTGCAAAATGATATTTTTCTTCTAATTCATTATTTTTTAAATAATCATAAGGACTGAAATTATTTTTTAAATAGGAAGGCATTTTCGAAGGGAGATGCTGAATTAATGCCTCTTTATTCTTAAAAAATAAAAAACCCACAACGGCCCAGGTAGCATGAATTTGGTACTTTTCAAACAGTTCCAATATGCGTGGAATGACGGCATGAACATTAGAAATGTTTCCACGGTAAGAATCCAATGTTTGTGTATCCCTCATCCCCCAATAGAGCTCCATATCCAGGGAAACAGTAAGACTTCCGCGTTCATTCATTCTTTTAAATTATTATCCCTTGCATGAAATTAATTTTATTATTGGACATCTATCCAAAAAAACATTTCAGATTTTAAATTTCAAAGGGTTAGAATAATTCAATATAAATTCAACTTCTGCTATTTTCCATACTGTTGTTCGTAATAGCTTCTGTACGCGCCACTCGTTACATCATTCAGCCATTGCTCATTTTCCAGGTACCAATCGATCGTTTTTGATAATCCTTCTTCAAATTGTAATGAAGGTTTCCAGCCAAGTTCCCTGGTAAGCTTTTCCGGATCTATCGCATATCTTAAATCATGACCCGCACGGTCCTTTACATAAGTAATTAGCTTTTCTGAAGAGCCTTCTGCTCTTCCTAGTTTTTTATCCATTTGAACGCAAAGCTCTTTAATAATATCAATGTTTTTCCATTCGTTATGTCCACCAATATTATACGTTTCACCCATCTTTCCGTTATGGAAAATTGTATCGATTGCCCGCACATGATCTTCAACATATAACCAGTCACGCACGTTTAAGCCCTGTCCATAAATAGGCAACGGCTTATTATGAATGATATTATGAATACATAGTGGAATTAATTTTTCCGGAAAATGAAACGGTCCATAATTGTTGGAACAATTTGAAACAATCACCGGCAAATGGTATGTATGATAAAAAGCACGCACAAAATGATCGGAAGATGCTTTGGAGGCCGAATAAGGACTACGCGGATCATACGGGGTTTCTTCTACAAAAAAACCTTCATCCCCTAAACTTCCATATACTTCATCTGTAGAGATGTGATAAAATAATTTGCCTTCCATATTATTTTTCCATGCTTCCTTTGCCTGTTGCAGTAAAGACACGGTCCCAAGCACATTTGTTTTTACAAATGAAAGAGGATCTGTAATGGAACGGTCTACATGGCTTTCAGCCGCGCAATGCAAAACACCTGTAAATGCATACTTTTCAAACAGGCTTTTAATCAAATCCATATCTTCAATATCACCTTTGATAAAAGTATAATTTGATTTCCCTTCAATATCAATTAAATTTTCAAGATTACCTGCATATGTCAGTTTGTCCAGGTTCACAATGGTGCAATCCGGATATTTATTCACAAAGAGCCTGGTGAGGTGGGAACCAATAAATCCTGCACCTCCGGTAATTAAAATCGCTTTATGCATGTTTTTATTTTTCATTTTAAAGTGGGCAAATATATAATATAAAAGTGGTATTGAATTCTTAAAAATACAGAACTACAAGGTGTGAATGGGTTTGGTTTGTCTATTCTAATAATCCAATTATTCCCGGAAAAAAGTTTTAAAATTTTTGCTTAATGATCTCTACAATTTCATTAGCTGCGTTTCCTGTACCATAAATGTCCGGGATATATTCCCCCGGAGATATTTTTAATTCATTTTTGATATCATCTATATGGTCAAACACGAGTGTATTCCATCCATTCGTGAGTGTTTCGGTCCATTCAGTTTCGCTTCTGATAGTAATACATTTTTTCTCCAGCATATAAGCTTCCTTCTGCATTCCACCGCTGTCCGTAATAACAGCATCTGCAAATTTTTGAAAAGAGAGCGATTCTATATATCCAATGGGTTCAATAAAACGGATATTTTTAAAATATTTCTGGTCTATCCGAAAAGAATTCATGCGCGAAACGGCTCGTGGATGAATAGGGAAAATGACTAATTTTCCAAGGTTGTTTAATTCGTCCAGGATTCTTACAAATCGATTTTTTTCATCGGTATTATATGGCCTGTGAAGCGTGGCGAAATAGTAGGGCTCGTCGCAAAGTCTTTTTATTTTATCTTTTACGAGTTGCAGTGTATCGCACATTACATCACCACTTAAAAAGATTCCTTGATGGCGGATCCCTTCTTTTTTAAGGTTTTCAATAGCTTGCTGAGTCGGACAAAATAAGAAGGTAGAAAATTCATCTGCCACAATCCGGTTAACTTCTTCCGGCATTGCCCGGTTGAAACTGCGAAGCCCCGCCTCAATGTGAATAATCGGGATAGACAATTTTGCACCGACCAATGCTCCTGCTAAGGTGCTGTTGGTATCTCCATATATTAAAAGTGCATCAGGCTTTTCCTGCATACAAACCTTTTCTATTTTGGTCATCATTATACCGGTTTGTTCACTCTGTGGTTTACTTCCACCGATATCAAAAAGAAAATCCGGTTGAGGAATATGAAGCTCATTAAAAAAAACATCGCTCATGTTTTTGTCATAATGCTGACCGGTATGAATCGTAAGTGCCTTAAAATATTTTTGCAATTCCAGTTGCATGGGAGCATGCTTAATAAACTGTGGCCTTGCACCAATAACAGATAATATCTTTTTCAAAATAGTCTTTTAGTTGAGCAAATTAAGTAGTATTTTTTGGTAATGCCTATCATGCCGGCATTAAATAAGTTATTTTCTTTATAACCTATTGTATATAAGCTTCTTAGTTAAGGAAGAATAAAAATTAATACAATTCTCTCATCACTATTCTTGTTATCTATCTTTTTGTTAACATATTCCATTGCTTACGCAAATTATAATTTGAATTATGCAGCATACCTTTGCCGCTTATGCATTATGCCTCAGTAGAAAATTTAAGTAAATCTTTCGGTATCCGGAAACTTTTTCAAAACATCAGCTTTCATGTAGAAGAAGGAGATAAAATAGCCTTTGTAGCCAGAAACGGTACGGGTAAATCAACATTATTAAAAATTTTAGCCGGAATGGATACGGCAGATAGTGGCACCGTATGGGTTCATAAGGATGTAAAAGTTATTATGCTCCAGCAGGATACTGCTTTTGATAATGACAAAACCATTTGGGATAATGTCCTTAATATCGATAATCCTGTTGTGCGCCTGGTAAAGGAGTATGAACAACTGATGGAAAACGAAAGTGAGAATGAAATGCGTATTAGTGAGTTGATCAATGATATCAGCGAAGCGAATGCCTGGAATTTTGAAAGTGAATTAAAGCAGATTTTAGGAAAATTGAACCTGCATCACCTTGGGGAACCTATGCGTAATCTTAGTGGAGGCCAAAGAAAAAGAGTTGCATTGGCCCAGGCCCTGATAGAATCACAGCTTCATGAAGGAAAGTGTTTGATGATCCTGGATGAGCCGACAAATCATCTGGATGTAGAAATGATCGAATGGCTGGAAGCCTACCTGGCAAATGCAAAAAGCACTTTGTTGCTCGTAACGCACGATCGGTATTTTTTAGACACAGTTTGTAATGAAATCATTGAGCTCGATGACGAAAAACTTTATGTATATAGAGGAAACTATGATTATTTTTTAGAACAGAAAGCTCTCCGGCAGGAAGTGCAACAGAGTGAACTTCAAAAGGATAAAAATATTTTCCGGAAAGAACTGGAATGGATGCGCAAGCAGCCGAAAGCCCGTACGACCAAATCAAAAAGCCGCCAGGATGCATTTGTAGATGTAAAAGAACGTGTAAGTGCTAAAGAAGAAGTTACTGAAGTATCTCTGCAGGTGAAAATGACCCGCATGGGTGGAAAGGTGCTGGAGATGAAAAAAGTGTATAAATCCTATGGTGATAAAGTGATCATGAAAGGTTTTGACTACACATTTAAAAGAGGTGAAAGAATTGGAATCGTAGGAAAAAACGGAACCGGAAAATCAACATTCTTAAAAGTTGCGCTTGACCTGATTCCTCCTGATAGTGGAAAAATAAACCATGGTGATACGATCGTCTTTGGGAATTTCTCCCAGGATGGATTAGAATATAAGGAAGATAAAAGAGCGATAGAATATGTTAAGGATTTTGCTGAATTTTTTCCGTTAGCCGATGGAAGCAAAATAAGCGCCAGCCAGTTTATGGAAAAATTTGGTTTTAACGCACAGCAACAATTTACGCCGCTAAGTAAACTGAGTGGTGGTGAAAAAAGAAGACTTCAATTGTTGAGCATTCTCTTTAAGAATCCAAACTTTCTTGTATTGGATGAACCTACGAATGATCTGGATCTTCAAACCTTGCGCACATTAGAAGAATTTTTGCAGGATTTTCCTGGTTGTATTTTAATTGTAAGTCACGACCGGTATTTTATGGATAGGCTGGTAGATCATTTGTTTGCTTTTGAAGGTGAGGGTGAGATAAGAGATTTCCCCGGAAACTATTCTCAATACAGGCTCTGGAAACAAATAGAGGAAAACAAACCGGCTGCTCCCGCACAAAAAAATCCGCTGCCTTCCGGCTCCGGTAGAAAAAAGCAGGAGGAAATCTCCGCTCCTTCCGGTGAGAAACTATCTTTTAAAGAGAGGACTGAATTTGAAACGCTGGAAAAGGATATTTCAAAGCTGGAAAAGGAAAAGAAATTGTTGGAAGTAAAACTTAATAACGCAGGAGAAGAATTTGATAAACTGCAGGATATCGCTGAACAAATCGGGGACATTATTGTGAAGGTTGATAAAAAAGAACTGCGGTGGTTGGAATTAAGCGAACGTGCGGAAATCAAATAATTCACCGGTTACCCTTTGTTGAAATCTAAATTCTATTTAGAAATCAGACCGGAAATTTGAAATATTTTTTAGGGAAATAATGAACTGAAACTATGGTGGTTGCTATAAATACACTCTTTTTTACAAAAGAAAATGAATGTGATTTTCTCAAAGAGGTACTTCATGCCATTATAGCCGCTCATCCTGAACATACATTTCTGATTATATCCGGGGAAGAAAGTATCCTGAATACTTACCCTAATATTATTAAAGTTAGCACCGGAGTGGCTCCTTCGGGAATAAATCGCTGGTCCCTTTGGGTTTACTTTAAAATAAAGAAGATTCTTAAAAAATATAAGCCGGATTTGTTGATCAATAATGGGGATGCATTGCTTTATTTTAAAGAAGTTCCTCAACTTATTTTCAATCCGGATTTGAAATATATACAAGATCCTTCTTCCCTTACAATTGTCCCAGGTCGGGTGTTCCATTTTTTTGCACAGCGTTATTATCAAAAAGCAAATTCTTTTATTGTTGTATCTGATTTTGAAAAGGATTTTTTAAGGAAGAAATTTCATGTGAAAGGGGATAAAATAAATGTTTTGAGTTATGGTGCAGATAAAGACCTAAAGCCGGTTGAGCTGGGAGAAAGAGATTTGGTAAAGGAAAAATATGCGAAAGGTTTTGAGTATTTCTTATACAAAGGACATATTAATGCATCTAAAAATTTAATGACGCTGCTAAAGGCCTTTTCAGCCTTTAAAAAACGACAGAAAAGCAACATGCAATTACTCATTATGAGCAAGGAAGGTGCTTTATTCAATGATTTCAGAAAAATGATTGAACTGTATAAATATAAAAATGATGTTCATATTATTGATGAAATTTCTCATGTTGAAAGAGATCAACTTATTTCTTCAGCCTATGTAATGATATTCCCCGATCCATTTGATAAATCGGTCCATACCTTACTCACTGCACTTAAATACGAAGTGCCTTCTATAGTACCAAAGTCAGGCAGTTTAAGCGAAGCAGGTGGCAATGCAGTTTTACATTTTGAATCCGATAGTGTTCCGGACCTCGCTGGTAAAATGATGTTGCTTTTTAAAGATGAAAAATTCAGAAATAATTTAATCGAAAATAGCCGGAATTGGATTGATCAAAAGAACTTTCAATATTGTATTGTGGAAACCTGGAAAATTATAGAAAGATTAGGTGAAAGGATTCATTAAGACAGAATATAAATTTAAATAGGCCTACCATTTCTAATACCGGATGTAAATGGTAAATAGTCCAAAAATAGTTCTTAAATCTGCATAATACCATCTAATATTTACTCATTGTCCTTCGGACTATTTTATAAATAAAGATGGTATAAAATTAGGAAGGCAAATAGAACTAACGGAACGAAAAAACCGCCTCAAAAGTAAGGCGGTTTTAATTTTAATCACTTTTTAGTGGAGGCAGTTTGCCTGCTATTCAGGAAATTATTTTAAATGATTTTATTTTGATTGTCAATATTAAAAGTCAGACCACTTTTGAATAAGTTTTCAAAAACATCAACTATTAAAATTTAGCAGGAGTTCCTTTTTTAGGCGTTGACTTTTTAATAAATTCACGCAGTTGTTCATTAGATTCTTGTAAGTCCGGTCTGCGCAAATACATCATGTGCCCACTCTCAAAACCTGTCCATTGCATTCTGTCTTTTAGTTTTCCTCCGGGATCCATTTGCCACATGTTATATTTTGCATTAAAATAATCACAAGCACCATCATAATATCCGGATTGAACCAATAAATGCAAATAAGGATTTTGGGCCATCGCTTGTCTTAGGTTTTCGCCGGTTCTGTTATTGGTATTATCCCAGGGACGTACAGAACCAAACATATTATATTTCAAATCCGTTTTATAATTAAGCTCTTCCCTTAAATAGATATTGATCGCCGGTGTAAACGAATGCAACCAGGAAGTAAGCTCAGCATTATAATCGGGTCTTTCGCCTGCATCCTGTTTATCAATTCCCCGGTAGCGGGAATCCAGTCTGCCCACAGTAAATCCTTTGTCACGCAGTAAATCCTTCCAAAAGAAATTTGCCGGAATAACCAGGTTTTGCTGTAGCACATTTTTTTCTGATATGCCGGAATACCGGGCAATTTTTGCAGCGATTTGTTTTTTGTCGGCATCACTTAGAGTATTTCCTTTTGTCAGGGCAGGAATTAATTCATTGATCGTAAAATTCTCTACCTCAGGAAGCATGTCAGTGAGAGCTTTCTTTTGCAGATCTGCCGGAAGCATTTTGTGATACCAGGCAGTAGCAGCATAATAAGGTATCATCAAAGCATCTTCTACCGGGCCGCTGCGGGCAATTCCCAAATCAGTAGGACTTACTAAAACCACACCATTCAGATACATCCAATGATTGCTCTGCAACTCATTCGCCAGTCCGGAAACACGAACGGTTCCATAACTTTCACCAATTAAATATTTCGGGCTTGCCCAACGGTTATTTCTGGTAACAAACAGGTTGATCCATTCTGCCAGGTATTTAATATCTGCATTAATTCCGAAAAAACGGCTGTCAGGAGTTTCTTTATCAATTTTTCTGCTATATCCTGTGTTAACCGGATCCACATAAACAATGTCTGCGACATCTATAATGGAGTATGGATTGTCTTTTAAACCATATGGTTGTAAAGGATATCCTTCATCATCTATATTTAAAATCCTTGGACCGGTATATCCTATTTCCATCCATACAGACGCAGATCCCGGACCTCCGTTAAATGAAATGACCAGTGGTCGGTTGCTACGGTCTCTGATATCACTTCTTTCAAAAAAAGTGTAAAACACTGAGGCTACTGCCTTTCCATCATCATTTAAAACCGGAAGTGTGCCGGCCGTAGCCGTATATGGCACTACTTGACCTTTTACAGTTACTGTTGATTTTGTTACAACTGAATTTTCCGCTTGTATAAGTGGATTAGGAGTGCTTTTTTCCTGTTTTGCCGGCGCTTGAGGAGCGGGAGCGATCATTGCAGGCGGCCTTTGTGCCTGGAGGGCAATACTGAAATAAAGCAGGAATGTTAGTAGTGGAAGGATTTTTTTCATTTTTAATTTATTAAGTAATAAGTAATTGGGTGAGTAAATTACTAAAAGCGTTTTTCATTAAATTAATCTTTATGATAGGTGGTTATATAAAATATATCGCATTGCATTATCGATTCAATGATTCTATTCTTGTTCTCTGAAAGTAATTACATTAAATTTGCACCCAATTATGACAGAATCAAATATAAACATCAAAGTTCAGTTGGATGCTGAAAAGATTCCACTGGAAATTAGCTGGAATGCAACGGGAAGTACAGCTGAAGAGGCACAAAAATCAAAAGCAATGTTTTTGGCATTTTGGGACGCAGCCGATAAATCAGCTATGAGAATAGATCTTTGGACGAAAGATATGATGGTAGATGAGATGGCTGATTTTTATTACCAGGTTTTGGTTACCATGGGCGATACTTTCTACAGGGCTACAAAAAATGATGAATTAACTGCTGATTTGAAATCATTTGCTAAGCAGTTTCATAAAAAGTTTGTAGATATGGAAAAGGAAAAAAACAAATAATGGCTGCTGAATGAGGAGATCTTTTAAACTTTCTTATGTTTAGATATTCTAAAAAGGTTTAAAAGTTTTAAGAAGCAATTCATTTCAAAATATAATAGTATGACACTTGAAGAAAAGATCATGACGGATTTAAAAGCCGCCATGCTTGCAAAAAATGACGTAGCACTGCGCTCCCTGCGTGCTATAAAGTCTGCCATTCTTAACATAAAAACCGCCGGAGGTTTTAGTGGAGAAATAAAAGAAGATGATGAGGTAAAATTGCTTCAGAAGTTGGTAAAACAAAGAAAGGATTCTTTGGAAATCTATGAAACTCAGAATCGCCCGGAATTAGCTGCCAGGGAGAGAGAAGAAATACAGGTCATTGAAAAGTATTTACCTGCTCAGTTAAGCGAAGAGGAACTAACTTCAATAGTCAGCAAAATAGTTTCAGAAACCGGGGCAACATCCCCTGCGGATATGGGCAAGGTAATGGGTGCAGCTAATAAGCAACTTGCCGGCAAAGCAGATGGGAAAACGATTGCAAAAATAGTGAAATCTCTTTTGGGTTAATCGTGATCAAAAGGGGATCAGATTTGGGGCTAAAAGGATTTTTTGATCGAACGATTAAATTCCGGACTTCCGTTCGTGCCTACTAATTTAAAATGGGGAATCAATTTATAAAGCTATCAGAAATCCATTATGTCCATTGATGTCGTTTTTTATTTGATTATGATCTTAGCTGTTTTTAAAGGATTCAGTAAAGGGTTCATCATTGGAATTTTCTCTTTTCTTGCGTTTATAATAGGTCTGGCCGCCGCTCTAAAACTTTCCACTCTTGTAGCAGGCTACCTGGAAACTTCCACCGGGACTTCCGGAAAATGGCTTCCTGTTTTAAGTTTTATTATTGTTTTTACTCTGGTTGTTTTGGTCGTAAATATCGGTGCAAGGGTCTTAAAAAAGACGATTAGTTTTGCCATGCTGGGTTGGGCAGATAAACTGGGAGGTATTATTTTGTACATGCTCATTTATTCGATGGTCTTTAGCATCATTTTATTTTTTGGTGAAAAAACATCCTTCATTTCCCAGACCTCCATCGGGAACTCTTCTGTATTTAAACATGTGGCGCCCTTGGGACCAAAAATTATTGATAATTTAGGAAAAGTGATTCCTCTATTCAAGGATATGTTTAATGAGCTGCAAAACTTTTTTGAAAACGCTGGAAATAGAATGACATCCTTTTTATAGTAAAAACGAACGACTTAAAAAGTAATTAAATAAATCTTTCCTGCATTTTTCGCATAGAAACATTTATTTTAGCATGAAATATATGGCAATTAATAAAAACCGGCCAGCTTAAAGCACCATGGAATATCAAATACACGAAGACGGAAAATATAAATTTATAGAAGAAGGCGAAGGCGAACCAATACTGTTATTACATGGGTTATTTGGTGCTATGAGTAATTTCTCAGACCTTATTGAACATTTCAGAGGAACGCATAAAGTGATTGCTCCTTTGCTGCCTTTATTTGAATTGGATCTATTGAGTACCTCTGTAGGAGGATTGCAAAAATGGGTTAAGAAATTTGTTGAACACCGCAACTATCAAGACATTAACCTGGTTGGAAACTCATTAGGAGGTCATGTCGCACTTGTTTACGTGTTAAAAAATCCCGGGAGAGTAAAAACATTAATTCTAACAGGCAGTTCAGGATTGTTTGAAAGCGGCATGGGCGATAGTTATCCCAAAAGAGGCGATAAAGAATACATCCGGAAAAAAACAGAGCTTACATTCTATGATCCTGCTATGGCTACAGATGAGCTGGTGGATGAATGTTTTGAGATTACGAATAATCGCATAAAAGTGATCAAAATT